>NZ_JBSGFQ010000037.1:0-110581 GCF_053603495.1 Nonomuraea sp. NPDC004186
GGGTCTCGCGGCTTCGCCACGAGACCCCGGGCGAGAGGGCTTCCCAGCCCTCTCGTGCTCTCCCGGGCATTGGCCCGCATGAATTGCAGGGCCTCACCGGATGACCCGGCCCTGGAGTCGTACTGGACCGAGCGGCGTCGCAAGGGACCCCCTCCACCGGTCGACGGCACGGCCGTGCGCCTGCTTCAGACCCAGCACGGTCGCTGTCCGGCCGGTGGAGGACTCCTGCTGCACGCCGACCACCCGCCGAGAAGCCCCCAGGAATGAGCTGACGAGTCCAGCATCTTCTCCGGCCCGCGAGCCCTCGGGGCTTGCTTGAGCCGTGTGCGGTGAACAGCTGCTTGCACGGTTCTAAGGGGCGGGGACGCAGCGATGCGTCCCCGCTACCCGACTCGAGCGCCACGACCGGATGGCCCGGGTCCGGCAAGCGAGACGGGAAGGTGGACGAGAGGAACCAGTGCTGTCACGCCCCTTAAGTTTCCCGCCGGCTCGAAATCCGGTGGATGTGGGCTGGATCGCGGTGCGCCCGTCCCCTCATCACGGGGCGGGGAACTCCTGGGCCGGTATTGAGGTCGCCGGTCGGGAGGCCACGGTGAAGGTCTGCGGCGTAGCCGTGGGGAAACCGCAGGGGTATAGCTGGCCACCTGTTCCTGGAACCCCTGGTCAAGGCAGCGTTCGTGCTGGTTCCTTTAGGGTCGCGGGTGGGCGCGGAGCCCTTCGCAGATGATCGAAATCATGCGCTGCCGTGCAGTGTCGTCGATGCCGTCGCGTTCACGGGCCAGGCAGCCGACGACCAGCGCCTTGACGTCAGCGGCATCAACGTCCTGGCGTACCGCGCCGGCTTCTTGCGCCCTGGCGAGCAGACCGCCCAGGGCATTCCCGAAGTCCCGGCTCGCGGCCGATGCGGCGGCTTGGATGTCGAAACCTGCGTTGCTGAGCGCATCGCCGACTGAGTGGTCGGCTGCGCCTTCTTCCACCAGGACCGCGAAGAAGGTGAAGAACGCGGTGGCCGGGTCGTTGTCGGCGGCGAGTTCGTCGGCCCGCTGGACGAGTTGCCCGATGCGGTTGAGTACGACGGCCCTGAACAGCGCGTCTTTGGTCGGGAAGTGCCTGCTGAAGGTGCCGGTGCTAACGCCCGCTCGCCGTGCGATCTCACGCACGGAAACGGAGGCGCCGTGTTCGGCGAAGGCGGCGAAGGCGGCCTCCAGAAGCCGCGCCTGGTTGCGACGACCGTCGGCGCGCTGGCGCCTGACCGGGCTCAACGTGGCCTGCTCATCTGTCGCGCCCGATCCTGGCTCGCCTGAGTATCGTTCCTGTGCCATTGACGCCGATCATAGACACCGCGCTGCCCATCGACGGCGCCCACCGTCGATGGGCAGCGCGGCTATATCTGGACGGGCAAGGAAGCGGCGATCTCGTACTGCGTGATCTCGATGCCGAGTACGGCTGGGGTGGGCTGCGCCGGTCGGGCCATCGCTGCCAGGTGGGCTGCGAGGTGTTCCTTGGACTCCCACCGCTCGTACACGTTGACGCGGCCGGGTTCGACAGGATCGGCGGCTACTACGTAGTCCAGGCATCCCGGTTCAGCTCGTGCCTGTCGCAGAGACGCTTCCAAACCCGCGAGCAACGCTTCGCGGTGCTGCGGATCGACGTAGCCCTTGCCTGCGACGATCAACATGTTCGACCTCCGTTTTGCGTGGCGTTGCACGGCACGATAACACTTAAGCGGGACAGGTGTCCCGTATAATTGTGGCGTACCACCCCAGAGAGGCGACACCATGCATCTGGCCATCTTCGGCGCAACCGGTCGTACCGGTCGCGTTGTCCTCGATCAGGCTCTCGAACGTGGACATCAGGTAACCGCCCTGAGCAGGAGCCCGGCGACGATCCCGCAGCACGAACGCCTCCGCGTGGTGACCGGTGACGTGCGCGACTTCGCGCCCGTCGCGCAGACCATCGAGGATGCGCACGCCGTTGTCAGCACCCTCGGCAGGCAGCGACGCGGACCAGCGATCTGTACCGAAGGAACCCGCACGATCCTGTCGGCAATCGCCGCCGGCCGACCGCGCCGGCTCCTCATTCTCAGCAACTACGGCGTCGCCGAAAGCCGTCACCGCAGCCTCTACGTCGCCGTCTCCTGGCTCTTGGAACGGTCAGTGCTGCGCGACAAAGAACACATGGAAGCCCTGGTACGACCCAGCGAGACCGAGTGGACCCTGGTCCGGGCGCCGATCCTGACCAGCGGACCGCGGACCGGCCGCTACCGTACCGGTTCGGACCTCCGGCTGACTTTCACCTCCAAGGTGTCCCGCGCGGACATCGCCGAGTTCATGCTGTCCGAACTCGAAGACAACACCTACCTACGCCAAGGCGTCGCCATCACGTCCTGAAACAGACCCCGGGGGCGCACAAGTGTGCACTCGACGAGCGCGGCGAACGGATCGTGGTGTTCCTTACGGACCTGTCCGATCGTGCGGCCCAGGCGGAGACGTCCAGCGGCAGCCCTCAAAAGGATTCACCCCTCGAATACGCCCAGCTGTCCGAGCGGTCAGGCGACTGCCTCGTCAGCTCCGCTCAACTCCTGGATTCGTTCGACTTCGAGTACGAGCTTGCCGGTGGTCCGGCCGGACTCGATGCGGCGGTGGGCCTGCGCGGCCTGCTCCAGCCGTAGCGACTCGACCTGCACCCGAAGCTCCCCGCCGGCGGCCGCGGCCACAGCCCGACGCAGCGCCCGGCCTGCTTCCGCGGGGAAAGCGGCGGAGAAGGCCGCCAGGTTGAACCCGGACACCGTCTTGTTGGTGAACCACAGTTCGTTGGCCGAGATCCCGACATCTTCGGCGCCGGAGGCGTTGCCCATCACCACCATCCGGCCCATCGGCGCGAGCAGGTCCAGGCTGCCGCGCCGGGCCGGACCGCCGACCATGTCCACCACGACGTCGAACCGACCGGCCTCGGCCACCTGGTCGCGCAGGACGACCTCGTCGTAGCCGAACGCCTTGGCGGTCTCGATCTTGGCGGGGCTGCCCACGGTGCCCACCACGCGGCCCGCGCCCAGCAACCGGGCGGCCTGGCCGAGCTGGCTGCCCACGCCTCCGGCGGCGGCGTGCACGAGCACGCTTTCCCCGGGTTCGATGCGGGCCACCCGGTCGAGCACGAGGAACGCGGTGGTGCTGTTGGAGGGCAGCGCCGCCGCGATGCCCAGCCCCAGGTCGTGGCCGTCCAACGGGGCCACCAGGTCCGCGGAGGTGACCACCACCTCCGCGTAGCCGCCGCTGTCGACGATCGTCAGGGCGGCGACCGACTGGCCCACGCGCAGGCCCTCGACGCCGGGGCCGAGCGCCCGGATGCGGCCGGACACCTCGATGCCGGGTACGAAGGGCAGCGGTACGTCCACCACGCCCTGCCGGTAGAGGATCTCGGCGAAGTTCGCGCCCGCGTAGGCCACGTCGATGGAGACCTGCCCAGGCCCGGGCTCGGGGAGCTTGACCTCGTCGAGGCGGAGGACGTCCGCGCTGCCGAATTCGGGGATCGTGATTGCCTTCATGCCGTCCATCGTGGTGGGACGGCTTTCGGTAAGGCAGTGTCAGCTCATCCTGGGTGTGCCACCACCAGGCTCTCCACCTTCGCCTTGGTGTCGGTGTCGGGATGCGGCGTGTGCAGCACCACGTTGAGGTCCGTACGATCCGGCAGCCGGAACAGCGAGTACTCGAAGACGAGGTCCCCGGCTTCGGGATGGGTGATCGCCTTGATCCCCTGGGAGCGGGAGCGGACATCCGGCCGGGCCCACAACTCGGCGAACTCCGCACTGGCGCCGCACAGCTCTTCGGCGATCTGCCCGAAGAGCGGATCGTCGTGATAGCGGGCCGCACTGGCACGGAAGTCGGCCACCATGTCCGGGGCGAACTCGTGCCATGCGGTGAACCTGCCGCGGTAGATCGGATGGGTGAAGAACGCCACCATGCAGTTGCGGACCTCGCCGTCGAATCCGAACACCCACCTGGCCGCGTCGTTCATCGCCACCAGGTTGTAGTGCCGATCCAGCACGTGCGCCGGGTTGGGCATCCAGGCGTCGAGCACCGCGCGCAGCTGCTCGCTCACCGGCGCGCCCGGCCGGCCCGCGGGGTCCGGCGGGTTCAGCCCGGCGAGCACGTACAGGTGTGCCCGCTCCGCCTCGTCGAGCTGCAGCGCTCGGGCGACCGCGTCCAGCACGGCGTCGGAGACCTTGATGTCGCGTCCCTGCTCCAGCCAGGTGTACCAGGACACTCCCACCCCGGCGAGCACCGCCACCTCTTCCCGGCGCAGTCCCGGAGTGCGGCGGCGCCCTCCGGCGGGCATTCCGGCGTCGGCGGGGGTGAGAGCCTCCCGCTTGCCACGCAGGAACTCTTTGAGCTGGTCACGGCGGCCTTGGCTGGCAGTCACCAACACACCATAGGCGACCATAGACCGCCACCCCTCCTACTCGACTCCTACTCGACGACGGGGCGCACGTCCACGCTGCCGTAGCGGGCGGTGGGGATCCTCTCCGCCCACGAGGTGGCGGCGTTGATGTCCGCGACGTCGACGACGTACAGGCCGGCGACGATGGCCCCGGACGTCGGCGCGACCCCGTCGTCCACGACCGCGGCGCCGTCGCGCACGCTCACCGTCCGGCCGCTGCTGGCCTCGTGGAAGCCGGCCTCGTACGCGAGGACGCCGGCCTCTCGCACCTCCTTGTCATAGGCGAACCAGTCCGGCACCTCTCCCTCGGCCGGGCCCGTCGCGGCGGGGTCGTACTGGTAGATGAGGGCGAACTTGGGCATGGTCCCGCTCCTGTGCCAACTGAGGTGGGTAGGTGGTTGCACGCTATGGGAGATTCACTGCCCGGACTTGTACAGAAGCGACAGGGGCTCGTCCGGGTCCGGATGCTGCAGCTCGGTCGCCGTACGGCCCATGAACCGGGTGAGCGAGCGGGCAAGATGCGGCTGGTCGTAGTAGCCGAGCCGGTGCACCACGTCCAGCGGCGCGACGCCCTCGCCGAGGAGCATGGCCGCCTCCCGGGCGCGCTCGATCTGCCGGATCGCCCCCTGCGTCAGCCCGGTGGCGGCGACCACCCGGCGCTGCACCGAGCGGGCGCTCAGCCGCGGGGCGTCGTCGCCCGCGACGACGTCGGTCACCAGCGGGTCGCGCACCAGGATGCCGGAACGCACGAGCCGGTCCACGAAGACCTCGGCGTTGTCGAAGCCCGGCAGCTCCCACTCCTCCCCCTGCAGCACGAACGTGTCCGAGGTCACGTGCGGGGACAGCACGGCGGAGTCGACCAGGCCCTGGACGGGCAGGTGCGGCATGGCCGCACCGTGGGCGAAGATGATCCCGAACGCGGACCCATCGGGGCTCATGTCCACCGTGGTCGGCCTGGTCTCCGGCCCGCGGATCGCGACGTGCGCGCGCCCGCAGTGCTCCCAGATCACCAGCTCCCAGTTGGAGTTGGCGACCGAGTGCATCCGCTTGACCGGGGAGACGCCCTCGCTGCGGTAGACCCGCTCGATGTAGGGCGAGTCCGACATCCGGTCCTCGTTCTCCATCACCATCGCACCTCCCCCCGCCGGTCATCATTCTCGCCAGATCGCCGGAGAACGCGCCACTCAGGCGGGGAGGGGGTCCTGGCCGAGCAGGCGGTGGCCGTTCTCGGCGGAGGCGCGTACGGCGGCGAAGCCGTAGGCGGTCATCGCGGACTCGTACTCGGCCAGCGCCTGGAGGAGCGGCCGGCCCGCGGCGGCCGCGCCGAGGGCGGCGGTGAGCGCGCTCGCGTCGCGCAGGGCGGTGTTCGCGCCGATCCCGCCCGCGGGGCTCATCGCGTGGATGGCGTCCCCGAGCAGCGTGACGTTGGTGGCCGGCCAGGGCTCGATCGGCACGCTGGTACGGAGCACCAGGGCGAAGACCGTGGAGGTGTCCCAGTGGTCGATGATCGCCCGGACCCGGGGGTGCCAGTCCTCGATCGCCCGCAGGGTCAGGGCGCGCAGTTCGGTCCCCGGCATGGCGCGCAGTTCGTCGTCGGGCGGCAGGAGCTCGCGGCGGGCACCGAAGGAGCAGGTCATGTAGTCCTGGGTGACTCCTGATTCGGCCGGCACGGGCTCGGGGAACTCCACCGGGGCGACGCCGACGAAGCTGCCGTCCGGGCCGATGATCGGGGTGAACACGGCGAACATGTCGTCCAGGAACAGCTCGCGGGTCCGCGCCGTGAGCGGCACCTTGCCGTACAGCTGCCGCAGGCCCGTGTCCACCACGCGCGCGTGCGGCAGATACTGCCTGCGCACCGGGGAGTTGACGCCGTCCGCCGCCACGAGCACGTCGCCGGTCGCGGTGCTGCCGTCGGCGAAGTACGCGGTGACCCGGCCGTCGGCGCCGGTGCGGTAGTGCGTGAACCGCTTGCCGAACCGGACCGTGTCCGTCAGGCCGGAGAGCAGGATCCGCCGCAGCGTCAGCCGGTCGACCGCCAGGTGCACGCCACCGTCGGACGGCTCCAGGACCGTGAGCCGCTCAAGACGGTGGTCGAAGACAGGCGTGCTGGTACGCGGCCGTCCGGCCGTGGCGCGGAACAACCGGTGCAGCCGCTCGGGCAGGTTCGCGGCCAGGGCCCCGTCGCCGTGCTCGTCGATGTGGATGCGGTAGCCCTGCTGCCGCGAGGTCAGGGTTTCGTCGCTCTCGTACACGGCGACGCTGATGTTTTTCTGCCGGAGTCCCTGTGCGAGGCACAGCCCGCCCAGCCCCGCACCGATGACGATCACATGCATGTCCGCAGTCCTCTCGTCGGCCTTCCCTAGCAGTGCGAGGGAAACTCTAACATCGCTAGGGATTGCCTTGCACTGCTAGATTGGTGCGTGGCAGACGGAGGAGTTCGCGCATGGCACGTCAAGATCCCGGCTTTCCCGGCGGCATCGAGGAGACCGAGCCGAGGCTGGACCGCGCTCAGATCGCCCAGGCGGCCCTCGATCTCCTGGACGAACACGGTTTCGACGCGTTCAGCATGCGCAAGCTCGCCGTGGCGCTCGACATCAAGTCGCCGTCGCTCTACTGGCATGTACGCAGCAAGGACGAGCTGTTCGACCTGCTGATCGACGTGGTCCTGGGCAAGTGCCGGCTGCCGGCCGACGACGACGGCCCCTGGACCGAGCGGCTGGCCGGCATCGGGCTCGAACTCCGGGAGGTCCTCCTCGCCCACCCCGCGGCCACCCGGCTCCTGCCGGGCAGGGTGCCCTTCGGGCCGAACGGGCTGCGGCTGGCCGACCACATCATCGGCATCCTGCGCCAGGCCGGGTTCGACAACCGGCTGTCGAGCTACGGCTACCTGCTGCTGCTGTTCTACGTCACCGGTTTCGCCGGCCAGGAGATCGCCTTCGGCAAGGGCCCCGACAACCCCGCCCGCCTCGCCCAGATCACCCGTTTCCTGCGCGAGCTGCCCGCCGACCGCTATCCCCACGTGACGGCCGTGGCCGACGAGCTCACCGGCACCCCCGGCCTCACCCGCCGCTTCGAGCTGGGCCTGGCCGGGATCCTCAACGAGCTGGACCGCGAACGCCGTGAATGACCGCGGAAGACGAAGACCTGGCCATTTGCGGCCAGGTCGTCATCAGGTCTGAACTACGCCTCGCTCAACGGCGACGGCGGCTGCGGCGGCGGTTGGAACGGCTGCTGCTGTCGCTGTTGATCCTCTTCTTCGGCCCCAGCGGATTGGGCCCAGGAGGCTCCATGGCCACGGGCAAGATCCTCGCAGCTGACATGTAGCGCGGGAAGATCATGATTCGCTCCTTTCGAGAATGCAACGGAGCGGTCGAGGGACTGGAGCGCACATCCCCAACCAGCTATTCGGACATACCCCTCATACAGCCACATTACCCCGCAAAGCATTCCCCGGCTCTGACGCGTCCGAAGCATGAGCCTTGAGAGCCCTTGGGGCGTTCAGCCCGCTGCAATCCGATTGCATGGCCGGTTAAAAATACTCCCAAATGTCAGAGTCGGCGGAGGGGGATGCGACGGATGCGGTTCGCGGTGCTGGGGCCTGTGCGCCTCTGGCGAGGAGACGTCGAGCTGAACTCCGGTCCCCCGCAGCAACGAGCCCTGTTCGCCCTCCTGCTGGCGTACGCGGGACGGCCCGTGAGCCTGGACGAGATGGTCGACGTCCTCTGGGGGCAGGACCCGCCGTCCAGCTCGATCAACGTCGTCCACAGGTACGTGGGCAACCTGCGCAGGTTGCTGGAGCCGGGGCTGCCGCCCAGGGCGGAGGGCGATTGGCTGCTCCGGGGCGCGGGCGGGTACCGCCTGAAGGCCGACGCCGGCACGCTCGACCTGCTGCGCTTCCGCCACCTGGCCGGACAGGCCCGCTCGGCCGCCCCGGCGGAGGCGGTGGAGCTGTACGCGGAGGCGCTGGCCGTATGGCAGGGGGAGGCGGCGGCGGGCATTCCAGCCGAGGTGCGGTCCCTGCCCGTGTTCGCCGCTCTGGAGCAGGAGCGGATCATGGTCGCGCTGGAGGCGGCCGACGTGGCGCTGGAGCACGGCGGGATGGTCGGGCTGCTGCCCGCGCTGAGGGCGGCGGCCACCCGGCATCCGCTGGACGAGCGGCTCCAGGCCAGGCTGGTGCTCGGCCTGGCCACCACCGGCCGCCAGGCCGAGGCGCTGGACACCTGGCAGGCGGTCCGGGACGAGCTCGCCGAGGAGCTGGGCGTCGAACCGGGCCAGGAGTTGCGCGCCGCCCAGCAGCGCGTACTGACCGAGCCCGCCGACGGGCTCGCGACGGACACGGCGGACACGGTGGTGCGGCCCGCGCAGCTGCCCGCCGATCTCGCCGTCTTCGCGGGCAGGCGGGCCGACCTGGCCAAGGCCCTCGCCCTGCTCGACGGCGACGCGCTGAGAACGGTCGTGATCAGCGCCATCGGCGGCATGGCGGGCGTCGGCAAGACGACGCTGGCGGTTCACTGGGCACACCAGGTGGCCCACCGCTTCCCGGACGGCCAGCTGTACGTGAACCTACGCGGCTTCGACCGCCAGGGCTCCGCCATGGACCCCGCCGAGGCCCTGAGGAGCTTCCTGGAGGCGCTCGGCGTGCCGCCGCACCGGATCCCGGTCGCGGTGGACGTGCAGGTCGGGCTGTACCGGAGCCTGCTGGCCAAGCGCCGGGTGCTGATCCTGCTGGACAACGCCCGCGACGCCGAGCAGGTACGCCCGCTGCTGCCCAGCAGCCCCGGCTGCCTGGTGCTGATCACCAGCAGGGACCGGTTGCCGGGCCTGCTGGCGACGGAGGGGGCGCTGCCGATGACGCTGGACCTGTTCCCGGCCGAGGACGCCCGGGAGTCGCTGGCCCGGCGGCTCGGCGAGGAGCGCCTCGCGCGGGAGCCGCAGGCGGTGGACGAGATCGTCGAACGGTGCGGCGGCCTGCCGCTGGCCCTGGCCGTGGTGGCCGCCCGCGCCGCCGCCAACCCGGCCTTCCCGCTGTCCGCGATCGCCGCCGAGCTGCGCGGGACGCCCGCGACGCTGGACGCCTTCGCGGACGGCGATCCGGCCGTCGACGTGCGAGCGGTGTTCTCGTGGTCGTACCGGTCGCTCAGCGCGGAGGCGGCCCGCCTGTTCCGGCTGCTGGCGCTGCATCCGGGACCTGATATCAGTGCCGGGGCGGCCGCCGCCCTCGCGGGTGAGCCCGTACGGCGTGCGCTGAACGAGCTGACCAGGGCCAGCCTGCTCACCGAGCACGCCCCCGGCCGGTATGCCGCGCACGATCTGCTGCGCGCGTACGCGACCGAGCTCGTGGCGGACTCCGAGGACGATCGGGACGCGGCCATGGGACGGCTGCTCGACCACTACACGCAGCAGGCGCACGGGGCCTGCAGGAAGTTCGCGCCGTTCTGGGTACGGCCGGAGCTGGGCCGGCCCGTGCCGGAGTTCGATGACGACCGGCAGGCGCTGGCCTGGTTCACGGCCGAGCACCCCGTGCTGATGTCCGTGGTGGAGCTGGCGGCCCAGGGCGGGTTCGACACGCACAGCTGGCAACTGGCCTGGGCGCTGGAGCGCTTCCTCGACCAGCAGGGCCACTGGCGCGACTGCGCGACCGTACAGCGCCATGGACTCGCCGCCGCCCAGCGGCTGGGGCACCGGGGCGCGCAGGCGCACCTGCATCGGGCGCTGGCCCGCGCCTCCGCGCGCCTCGGGGACTATCACGTGGCCTGGCCCGGCATCCGGCGTTCGCTGGAGCTGCACGAGGAGCTGGGCGACCTGGCCGGGCTGGCCACCGCCCACCGCAGCCACGCGTGGCTGCTCGACCAGGTCGGCCGGTACGAGGAGTCGATCCAGCAGGCCGAACGGGCGCTCGCCCTGTACGCGGCCACCGGCAACCCCGCCGGCGAGGCCAGCATGCTGCACGCGCTCGCCTGGACCCACATCAGGCTGGACCAGGACTGCCGGGCCGCCACGTACCTCCAGGACGCCTTGATCAAGCTGAACGGCCTGAGCAACCGCTACGGCGACGCGGGTGTCCTGGACGGCCTCGGCTACGCCCTCCACCGGATGGGCGACTACGACCGGGCCATCGTCTACTACCGGCACGCCCTGACCCTCTACCGGGACGTCGGCGACCGCTACAACGAGATCGGCACCCTGCGCCACCTCGGCGACAGCCACCGCGAGGCCGGCGACCATGAAGCGGCCCGGGATTCCTGGCAACATGCCCTGGACCTGGTCGACGAGGTCGTCGACCCGTCGACGGCCGACGAGATCCGCTACAAGCTCCTCCGCCTCGACATGCCCGACCTGGTGGGCGCCGAGAGAGGCGTCAGACGCTCCTGCCGCGGCGGGCCCTGACCACGCGCCCGGCGCGTCAGCCCCGCTTGTTGTAGAGGTGGAGGGCGAGCGGCGCGCACACCGCGGCGATGGCAACCGTCGCGATGAGCGACCAGACGAGAGATCCCCCGGTGCCGGCGGCGTTGTTCATCAGGCCCCTGGCCGCGGCGGCGACGTGGCTGAGCGGGTTGACCTCGACGAAGGCCTGGAGCCAGCCGGGCATGGTGCCGGGCTGGACGAAGATGTTGCTGGCGAACGACAGTGGCATCAGCACGACGTTGGCGATGCTGATGACGACGGCCGGATCGGGCACGAGCAGGGCGACCGTGGCCCACAGCAAGGACAGGGAGAGCCCGAAGGCGACGATCAGGGCTACGGCGGCGAGCACGCCGGGCGCGCCACCTTCGGGCCGGTAGCCCATGATCAGCCCGAGGACCACCACGATGCCGGAGGCGAACAGGTAGCGGGCGGCATCGCTGAGCAGGCCACCGAGCACGAAGGCGCCGCGCCAGACGGACAGCGAACGGAAGCGGTCGAAGGCTCCGGTGGTCACGTCCTTGGCGAGCCGGGCACCGCCGTACATGGTGACGATGGCGATGCTCATGCTCAGCGTGCCGGGCAGGAGGAAGGTGAGGTAGTCGCCGGTCGAGCCGCTGACGGCGCCGCCGAACAGGTAGGTGAACAGCACGGTGAACAGGATCGGGATGGCGATCGAGTCCACGAGCTGTTTGGGGTCGTGCTTGATCTTGAGCATGGCTCGCCGGCCGAAGGTCGCGGAGGCGGCCAGCGCCCCGGCGCGGCGGTGTTGCCGGCCGGTGGCGAGCAGGATGTCGATCGGGGAGGTCCGCGCCGCGGCGGGGCGCGTGACGGCGGCCGGGGTGCTCATGCGTTCACGTCCTGGTGGTCGGTGGTGGCTGGGTGGCCGGTCAGGGCGAGGAAGGCCTCGTCCAGGCTGGGCTGGCCGAGAGCGACCTCGGCGACGCCCACCCGGGCGTCGGCGAGCCGGGTCATGGCGTGTCCGACCAGCCGGCTCACGTCTGTCGCGTCGGCCGGGGTGGCGAGCAGCATGGACAGGGAGAGCGGGTCGGCGGCGAGACGGACCGTCCCGTTCAGGGTGGCGGCCAGGATCTGCCGCGCTCGCGGACGCTGCTCGCCGTCGAGGAGCCGGACGCGCAGGGTGCCCGAGCCGACCCGGGATTTGAGCTGGGCGCTGGTGCCTTCGGCCACGACCCGGCCGCGGTCGATGACCACGATCTGCTCGGCGAGCCGGTCGGCCTCCTCGAGGTATTGGGTGGTGAGCAGCACCGTGGTGCCGGCCGCGGCGATCTGGCGGACCAGCTCCCAGACCTGGGTACGGCTGCGCGGATCGAGCCCGGTGGTCGGCTCGTCGAGGAACAGCAGGTCGGGGGTCACGATCAGGCTGGCCGCGATGTCCAGCCGGCGGCGCGTCCCGCCGGAGTATCCGCCCACCGGGCGGCCGGCCGCGCCGGTCAGGTCGAAGGCGGCCAGCAGGTCGTCGGCTCGCTGCCTGCCGGCGGCGCGGGGCAGGCCGTGGAGGCGGGCGAGGACGGTCAGGTTCTCGTACCCGGTCAGGTCCTCGTCCAGGGCGGCGAACTGGCCGGTCACGGCCACCCGGGCGCGGATCGCGTCCCGCTCGCCGATCACGTCGTGGCCGAGGACGCGGGCGGTGCCGCCGTCAGGCCGGGTCAAGGTGGCCAGGATGCGGATCGTGGTGGTCTTGCCCGCCCCGTTGGGGCCCAGGAACCCGAACACCTGACCGCGCCGGACCGTGAGGTCGATCCCGTCCAGTGCCCGGTTCTCGCCGTAGACCTTGACCAGGCCGTACGCCTCGATCGCCGGCTGCTCCTCAACCGCGCTTTTCTTTGACATGCCGTAAGACTTATTTATCTCTTACAGATTGTCAAGGTTATGCCGAGCCGATATCATCGCTGCGATGGCCGACACACTCGACCCCGCCAGGCCCGCCCGCCGTCGCCGGTCCGACGCCCGGCGCAGCATCGACGCGATCCTCAACGCGGCCCGCATCGCGCTCGGCGAGCGACCCGACGCCAGCATGGAAGAGATCGCCACCGCGGCGAACGTCAGCCGCCAGACCGTCTACGCGCACTTCCCCTCACGCGACGCCCTCATCGACGCCCTCATCGAGACGGCGGCCGCCGAATACTCCGCCCTGCTCGACGCCGCCGGCCTCGAGACCGCGCCGCCCGCCGACGCGCTGGCCCAGTTCCTCGACGCCGGCTGGCGGTTCCTGAGCCGCTACCCCCTCCTGCTCGACCCCACCACGACCTCCGTCCACCGGCCCAAGAGCAACGATCCCCACGACGTCGTGCCACCGCGCCTCGAACGGCTCATCCGGCGAGGCCAGGACACGGGCGACCTCGACCCGTCACCCCCGGCCGCCTGGCTCGCCGCCGCCGTCATCGGACTCCAGCACGCCGCCGCGGCGGAACTCGCCCACGGCCGCCTCACCGCCGATGAGGCGGCGGCTCTCTGCCTGGAAAGCACGCTGCGCCTCTGCGTCCGGCCGCCCGCGAGCCGCTAGGACGGGTGCGGTGGGTCGGTTCCGTACGGCGGATGGGCCGTGGAACCGGACTCCGGTCGGCAAGCCGTGTGACCATTCCCGCCCCGGTCGCGTCTGCATGTGACGTGACAATCGAAACCGTTCGGGGGGCGACATCATCGAGGAGCTGTACCGCGAGCACTGGCCGCTCGTGTGCGGGTTCCTCCTGCGCAGGACCCGCGATCCGCATCTCGCCGAGGACCTGGCGCAGGAGACGTTCATCAAGGCGACCAGGGCGCTGCTCGGCTGGCGTGGGGAGAACGCGGCGGCCTGGCTCCTCACGATCGCGCGCAACACCCTGCTGGATCACGTCCGCAGGAGCCGCCGCGAACTGGCCCTCCCGAACCCCGACGAACTGGGCGTACCACCGCTGCACGTGGAATCGCTGGACGTGCGCGACGCGCTCGAGCGGCTGCCCGAGCAGCAGTGCCGGCTGCTCAAACTGGTCTACTTCGAAGGCTTCTCGATGGTGGAAGTCGCCGCGATGACCGGCAGGTCCCACAACTCGATCAAGACCGCGGTGTGGCGGGCGAGGGCCGCCTTCGCCGACCTTTACCAGGAGAGCCCATGAACATGCCCGAGATGCCTGATATGCCAGACCTGCCGGACTTCGACCCCAAGCGCACCCGGCGCGCGGTGCGGCGGGGGCTGTTCCGGACGGTCGCCATCGTCCTGGCCGTGCTGGCGCTGCTCGCGGTGGCCGCGACCGAGGGCTCGTCCCTGGTGCAGACCCGCGGCGACCGGGAACAGCGCATGCAGGCCGTGCTCGGCACCGCCTTCCAGATCTACAACCCGGCCTATGCGGTGACGATCGGCTCCTGCTGCCAGACCACACCCGTCTCGATGTCGTTCGAGGTGGCCGCGCGTCCCCTGGGGCCGGTCGGGGCCTGGCCGGTCGGGAGCGAGTCGTACACGCTCAGCCAGGACTTCTTCGGCCGCGTGGGCCGCCTGCCGCTGGGCCACACCGCCAACACCAGGCTTTCCCAGTCCCTGTTCGACCTCGGCACCACGCTGACGACCAAGGACGAGGTGCGCGCGGTGCTCGCCCGGCTGCCCGCCGACCTCAGCGCGCTGGCGGTGGTGGAGTTCGAGCAGCCGCTCGGCGAGGCCGAGCTGAAGGCGTTCGTGAAGCAGTACGGCACCTGCGCCGAACGGGTCGTGTACGAGCGCAGACCCGGCTCCCTCCCGATCACCTGGAGCTTCGACTACTGGGCCGACGCGACGGACCTCGGCAAGGGCGGCGACATGACGGATGAGGCGTGCGGCGGCAGCCTGCCACGGTTCCGCAAATGGACCGGCCTGCTGCGTGACCACGACAACGCCAACCTGCGCTCCTTCGACCTGTCCCTGGACCGGCTGCGCAAGGCGGCCTCGGCCGGGCTCGCCTACGGCTATGTGGACCAGCTCAGCTCGGTCCGCGAGCTGCGGGAGCTGATCAAGGACCCGAAGGTGCGCACGATCCGCCTGGCCGGCGTGGCGTTCGACCTGGACCGGGCCCGCCCCTAGAACCTGGATCGAGGTCGATCGGACTTCGTGACGGGGGCCGGTCAGCTCTCCCCGAGAAGCTGCCCGCGTCAGCCAGTCGATCGCCGTCTCCGACGAGGACGCCCCGATCGCACCGAGCGCCGGCCACCGCATGCGGTGCGGCACGGACTCGTCGAACGCGGTCCGGGCGAGAGCGGCGATCAACTCCTCCGACTCGTTGCCTCCGGGCGGCAGCAGCTCAAGAAGATGGGCCGCGGCGTCACAGGCGCCTTCGAGGACCTCGGCGGTGTCGGCGGCGAGCCGGTTCTCTCCGGCTCCGACACTGCCGCTGCGTCCTGGTAGGTTATAGGTCAATCACTAACCTAGGAGTCTATATGACGGCCGAGAAAGACGACGCCGACCGCCGCGCCGCTGCCCAGCACACCGTGGCCGAGCACCTGCGCCTTACCGCCGCAGGACGCACGGACGAATGGGTGACGCTGTTCGCCCCGGACGCGGTGCTCGAGTTCCCGTTCGCGCCGGTCGGCGTGCCCCGACGGGTAACGGGGCGGGACGCACTGTTCGCGCACATGAGCAGCTTTCCCGAGACCTTCGACGTCGAGTTCGTCGACCTGGTGTTCCACGAGACGGTCGATCCGAGTCTCGTGATCGCCGAGTTCCGCTCGACGGGCACGGCACGGCCGACCGGCAAGCCGTACGAGCAGACGTGCATCTCCGTCGTCCGGACCGATGACGACGCGCTCATCACCCACTACCTGGACTACTGGAACCCGCTGGTGGCGATCGAGGCACTCACACCCCACGACGTGCCGTCCGACCCTGACCTCAGCGTGACTTTTGGAGGCTGAGAAGAGCCGTGTTTAACTGATGCCCATGCCCGCCGCCGGCACCAGCACCAAGAGCGACGAACGACGTCTGGCCATCATGGCCGCCGCGATCGATTGCTTCGCCCAGAAGGGCTTCTACGGTACGACGACGCACGAGATAGCCGAACGGGTCGGCATCTCTCAGCCGTATCTCTATCGCCTGTACCCGAACAAGGAAGCGCTGTTCGCGGCGGCGGTCGACCACGTGTCCGTCGTGATGAACGAAACGCTGGTCGCGCACTCGTCGGCGCCGGGTGGTGCCGGGCCGGCGCCCGAGGCGGCGTTGGATGCGGCGCGCGGCGCCTACGCCGCGCTCGTCGCGGACCGGACCATCCTGCGTTTCCTCATGCACGCGAACTGTGCCGCCGGCGAGCCGCTGGTAGGACAGGCCGTGCGTCGGTGCTACGCCAAGCAGGTTGACACCGTTCGGCAACTGCTGGACGACGACGACGCCGTGCGGCACTGGTTCGGCGCCGGGATGCTCGACAACGTGGTCGCCGTGCTGGGTCTGGCCGACATCGACGAGCCGTGGGCGCAGGTCCTCGCCGCTCGATGACCCGGCACCGGAGGATACGCCCCGCGCCGACTGGCCCGGCGGTCCCGCCACACCCTCATGCGGTCCTGGAGCCCTAAGAGCTGGGATCTTCAGCCGTCGCCGGCAGATGATGGCGCGGCCGAGGGACACGAGGGCCTGGTGGATGTCGTCGCGGATCTCCCAGCGGATACGCAAGCGACGGAACCAGCGCGAGCGTGCCGGCTCGGGACCGGGAGCGAGCGGGGGTTGAGGGGGATCGAAAGGGGGCGCCGGCTGGAATCCCGTGGCGCGCAGCGCCCCCCTCGTGGAAGGCCTTGCTTACGCCGGGGTGCAGGTGAGGGTTGCGGGTGGGGTGTTGGCGCCGGTGAAGGTGCCGGTGAAGCCGAACGACGTCGTCCCGTTCGGGGCCAGGGTGCCGTTGTAGCCGGCGTTGACGACGCTCACGTTGGCGCCCGTCTGGGTCGGGGTGCCGCTCCAGAGCTGGCCGATCTTCTGGTCACCCGGCCAGGTCCAGGTCACCTTCCAGCCCGTGATCTGCGCCGCGCCCGTGTTCTTGACGGTGACCTCCGCCTGGAAGCCGCCCGACCACTCGTTCACTCCCTTGTACGTCGCCGCGCAGCCCGACCCCGTGGTGGGGGTGACGGTCGGGGTCACGGTTGGCGTGACGGTGGGGGTGACCGTCGGGGTCACGGTGGGCGTGACGGTTACCGGCGGGCCCGTGCGGTCGCCGTACAGGATGCCGCGGCCGTTGGTGCCGACGTAGACGCGCCCGTACACCCTGGGGTCGCCCGTCAGGGCCTCTCCCATGTTGCCCCACTGGTGCTTGTCGTCGTTGATGCGCGCCCAGTTCGCCCCGGCGTCGTCCGAGCGGTACAGGCCCGTGACGCCGCCGATCGTGGCCACCGCGAAGATCGCCATGTACGTGCCGCCGGGCGCCGCCTTGCCGAAGCCGACGTTCACCGAATTGGTGATGCCCGACAGCTTCGTGAAGGACGCGCCGCTGTCGGTGGAGTGCCACAGGCCGCCGTCGCCGGCCAGCCACAGGTCGCCTTCCTTGCCCGGCACCGCCTTGATCTTGCCGCTGGTGGGCAGGCCCGAGGCGGCGGTGGCGGTGAAGGTCGCGCCGCCGTTGGTGCTGACGTAGAGGCGCCCGCCGTTGAAGCCGTAGAACTTCATGGCGTTGACGCGGTCCGACTCCACGATCGCCCCCGTGGGCAGGCCGGACGCCTGCTGCCAGGAGTTGCCGTACCCCACCGAGTAGACCGGCGTGACACCCTTGGGCGCCCAGACGAAGCGGGAGCCGTCGGCGGCGGCCGCCACCGTGCCGCCCTCGTCGATGCCGCCCGGCTCCGTGCCCTGGAACCAGTTGGCGCCGCCGTCCGTGGAGAAGGCCACGTGGCTGTCGTTCGGGCGGTCGGAGTCCTTGAAGCTGCCCGCCCGGACCAGGATCGACGGGGACTTCTCGGCGTAGTCCAGGCTGGTGGTCGTGGTGAAGACCGGGGCCGTGAACATCGTCGACGGCACGGCGTCCAGGTTCGTGTGGCGGAAGCCGCCGATGTCGCCCAGGGCGCTGACCAGGGACGCGCCGCTCGGTGGGCTGATCAGGTCCAGGACGGCCGTCTCCTCCAGGCCCTTGGCCATGGGTTTGATGGTGAACTGGGTGTTCGAGTCCCACTTGGCCAGGTCCTCGGTGCCGTAGATCGTGGCGCCGGTGCCGTACATCATCCTGTTGGAGTCGAGCGGGTCGATCTCCAGGGACTCCGTCATCCAGCCGAGCTTGGGCGTGACCTCAGGGGGCTGCGGGTTGGCGCCGAAGGTCAGCCACGGGTTCTCCGAGATGTCCTGCTTGTAGCGGAAGCTGCGGTTCGGGTACGAGGTCCAGTCCCACACGCGGGTCCAGGTCGCGCCGGAGTCCGTGGACCGGAAGAAGATCACGTCCGGCCACCAGGAGATCTGCGTGGCCAC
This sequence comes from Nonomuraea sp. NPDC004186, assembly GCF_053603495.1. Taxonomy (NCBI): domain Bacteria; kingdom Bacillati; phylum Actinomycetota; class Actinomycetes; order Streptosporangiales; family Streptosporangiaceae; genus Nonomuraea; species Nonomuraea sp. NPDC004186. The sequence goes on from NZ_JBSGFQ010000037.1 coordinate 18,236, forward strand.
CATGATCGTGCCCGGCTTCTGCCGGTCGATGGTCAGGCCGCTGTAGCCGAAGTAGTCGTCGGAGCTGGACGACGGGATGGGGCTGATCTGGGTCCAGGTGCCGGTCGCGGTGGCGTAGCGCCACACGTCGCCCTTGGCGCCGTCGTACGGGCCGCCGGTGTCGCTCGTCGTGATGTAGAGGTAGCCGTTGGTGGTGTCCAGCACGCCCTTGTGGGCGAGGTAGCCGGTCGGCTGGCCGGCCACGCGCGACCAGGTGACGCCCGCGTCGGTGGTGCGGTAGACGGTGTTCTCCTTGTCGGCGACGCCCACGTAGATGGTCTTGGTGGCGGTGCCCTTGGTGGACGAGCGCGGGTCGTAGGTCACCCAGACCACGCCCGGCTTGTGGCTGAGGTAGCCGTTGGAATCGTTCGGGTCCTGGGCGTAGTTGCCCGGGTTCGGGAAGCTGGCCACCTTCGCCCAGGTGGCGCCGTAGTCGGTGCTGCGCCAGAGCCCGTTGCCGTTGGGGGTGCCGAAGTAGAGGACGCTGTTGTTGTTCGGGTCCACCGACAGCGCCTCGCCCATGCCGCGGCCGGGCATGTTCCCGCCCAGTTTGAAGGGGAGCGGGGTGATCTGCCAGTTGTCGCCCTTGTCCGTCGAACGCAGGATCGCGCCGTTGTTGGGGTCCCAGCTGTTGGTGTACATGCCGACGGCGGCGTACACCCGGTTGGTCTGCACGGGGTCGGTGGCGAGGCTGATCACGCCGTTGTAGCCCCACTTGTCCCAGCCTGCCCAGTCCAGCAACGGGGTCCAGGACTTGGTGGACTGGCTCCACCGGTACGCCCCGCCGATGTCGGTGCGGGCGTAGATGAGGTTCTTCTCCGTGGGGTTGAAGATGATGCCGGGTACGAAGCCGCCGCCGTCGATCCTGACGTTCTTGTACGCGTACGGATCCGAGGCGACGGCCGAGACCGGCGACATCCGCACGATAGCCGCCACGAGCAGCACGGCGGCGACCGTGAACATGACCAATAACCTTCTTCGCATGCGCGGCTCTCCCTTTCCAGGCACGCCAGCAGGCGCCCCAAAGGCTTCAGATGACCGCCATGCACGAGCAGAGTGCAGGGACCCTGACCGTCACCGCGCCTTCGCGCATGAGCTACTCAAGAAGGCTCACACACGGGCGCGCTGACGGTCAATAGTTTGGACACACAACGAATTAAGGACGGCAGCATGGAGTTTCCCGAATTCCGGGTCGACGGGAGGGTCGCCCTGGTCACAGGGGCGGCCAGGGGCCTCGGGCGGGCCATCTCGCTGGCGCTGGCCAACGCCGGGGCCGACGTCGCCATCGGCCTGCGGGACATCGGCGAGGACGGCGGCCTGGCCGGCGAGATCACCGGGCTGGGGCGCGCCGCGCTCCCCCTCCAGATGGACATGACGGTCCCCGGCCAGATCTCCCGGGCGGTGGAGGAGACGCTCGACCGGTTCGGGCGGATCGACATCCTGGTCAACAACGCCGGCATCGCCCCGGGCAACCCCGCCGAGGACGTCACGGAGGAGGACTTCGACCGGACGCTCGCGGTCAACCTGAAGGGCACCTTCCTGGCCGGCCAGGCCGTGGGCCGGGCCATGATCCGGCAGGGGTACGGCAGGATCGTGAACGTCGGATCCCAGGCCGGCGAGGTCGCCCTGCCCGGCGAGTCCGTCTATTGCATGACGAAGGCGGCCATCGCCCACCTGACCCGTTGCCTGGCGGTCGAGTGGGGCCCGCACGGCATCACCGTCAACAACGTGGCCCCGACCTTCATCCGCACCCCGGGGACCGAGCAGGCCCTGTCCGACCCGGCGTTCGAGGCGGACGTGGTCGAGCGGATCGCGGCGCTGCACCGCATCGGCGAGCCCATGGACGTGGCCGGCGCGGTGCTGTTCCTGGCCTCGCCCGCCGCCTCCCTGGTCACGGGGCACACGCTGGTGGTCGACGGAGGGTGGACCGTCCGATGATCACACGCGGCTGAGTTCGCGGCTGCGCGCGGCGGCCCACAGCGCGATCGCGATGTAGAGGACCTGCTCGGGGATCCGCTCCCAGAGCGGGGTCACGTCCTGGCCGGCGAGGGCGGCGAACACGTTGGCCGGCAGCAGGCCCACGAAGAGCAGCGCCAGGCAGATCCCGGCGGCCCTGCGGGTCCTTTCGAGCACGAGCCCGGCCGCGCCCGCCAGCTCCAGCACGCCCGTCAGATAGACCACGAAGACCGGGAACGGCACGAACGGCGGCACCATGGCCACCATGTCGGCCCGGTTGGGCATGAACGTCACGCCCTCCGGGACGAAATGCGCGCTGGCCGTCATCACCAGCATGACCGCCAGGCCGTGGGCGGCACTGACCCTCCAGGTGGCGAACCTGGCCACACCCAGCGCGCCCAGCAGCCGGAACGCCAGCATGGCGACCAGCAGAACGATCACGATCACCGGAGCCTCCATTGGATAGTCGAGTTATCTAGACAATAGATAGCACAACTATCCAATCGAGGCAAGGGATGTTCCGTGGCGGCCATGACCATGCTCATGGCCGCCACGAAACGTCATCGGGCGAGCGCGAAGTCCTTGATCCGCAGGTCACCCTTGAACACGAGGTACAGGCTCCCGCTGCCCGCCTTGACCGTGGCGGTCGCCGTACCCCACTGATAGACGCCGCCGGTGGCGGGCACCTGGACGGTGCCCAGCAGGGCGCCGGTCGGCGAGCCGGAGCGCAGCTCCAGCGAGCCGCCGCTCGCCGAGGACACGCCGGCCGTGAACTTGGAGCCGAAGGAGGCGCCGGTGAAGGAGATCCAGTCCCCCGCCGACCCCTCCACGGCCTCGCCGCCGGCCTTGGTCTCGTCCGCGAACGCCACGCCCGCGTAGTCGTCGAAGTCCATCGCCCGCGTGGTCTTCGTCAGGTCACGCACGGGGACGGTCTCGCCGGAGACCCGCAGCGTGGTGGACTGGCGGATCCGGTCGGACGCCGAGCCGACGAGGACGTCGTGGGTGGCGCTCTCCACGGCCCACTTGCCCCGGGTGTAGTCCCAGACCGCCAGGTCGGACTTCTTCAGGGTGAAGGTCACCGTTCGGGTCTCGCCCGGGTTCAGCGTGACCCGCTGGAAGGCGCGCAGTTGCTTGACCGGCTGCTTGAAGCGGGATTCGCGCTGGTGGGTGTAGAGCTGGACCACCTCGTCGCCCTTGACCTTGCCGGTGTTGGTGACCTTGACGCTCACCTTGTCGCCCTGGACGGTCAGGCCCTGGTAGCCGAACGTGGTGTAGCTCAGACCGTGCCCGAACGCGTAGAGCGGCTTGCCCTTTCCGTACAGGTACGTCATCCCGGTCTTGGCCAGGTCGTAGTTGTAGATGTCCGGCAGGCTGTCGCCGGCGGGCCAGGTCTGGGTGAGCCGGCCGGCCGGGTTGACGGCGCCGAAGAGCACGTCGGCGACCGCGTGACCGGTCTCCGCGCCCGCGTGGGTGGTCCACAGCAGGTTCGGGGCGTCCACGACGACCGGGTAGCTGGTCTCCAGGACGACGACGGTGCGCGGGTTCGCCTTGCGCACGGCCTCGATCAGCCGCCGCTGCCCGGCGCCGAGCTGCAGGTTGGCGCGGTCGTGGACCTCGCGCCCGGCCACGAACGGGTGGCTGCCCACCACCACGACCGCGACCTCGGCCTTGGCGGCCTGCGCGGCGGCCGCGGCGACGCCGTCCGAGACGACCTCCTTGCCGAACTTGGCGGCCTGCGCCTTGGGCGCCAGGCCGAGCGTGCCGTCGGCGGCGACGGTCACGTACGGGTCGGGCAGGCCGTACCAGCCCTCGGCGGTCTCGTAGCCGGCGTACCTGATCAGGTAGCTGCCGTCCGCCTGCGTTTCGAGGGCGAACTGCTGCTGGACGTACCAGCCGTCGGGGTCGGCGTCGTCGGTGTCGAGCGAGCGCCAGTCGCCGCCGAGCAGCTTGCCGTTGCCGGCGTTGCGCAGCGTGGACACGCCACCGGTCCAGTCGGTCAGGTCCCACTGGGAGGCCGCGGTCGGCGCCGCGTCGATCAGGGCGGCGTTGTCGTCGGCCCCGGTGCCGGTGGCGGTGAGGTACTTGCCGGAGGCCAGGTGCTTGAGCGCGATCCGCTCCAGGCCCGCGCCGGTGCTGACGTCTCCGACGCGCTCCTTGATCCCGTCCACCGGCGTGACCTGGTACGGCGCCTTGCCCCCGTACCAGTCGCGGTAGAGCGTCCCGGCCAGCGGGCCGACCACGGCCGCCGACTTCGGCGCCTTGAACGGCAGGGCGCCGGAGTTCCGCAGCAGCACCGCGGCCCTGCCGGCGGCCTCCCGGTTGAGCTTCTGGTTGGCCGGGCTGTTGATCACGTCCTTGGTGATCTTCTTGTACGGCCCGCCGTCCGGGTCGAAGTGCCCCAGCCGCGTCCGGATGGTCAGCACGTTGCGCACGGCCCGGTCCACGTCGGCCTGGGTGATGAGCCCCTGGTCGAGCGCGGCCGTCAGGTGCTCGGCCAGCGGCCCGGCGTTGCTGTCGTCGATGGTGTAGCTGTCGAGCCCTGCCTTGAGCACCGCGGCGAACGCCTCGGGCTTGTTGTCGTAGTACTTCTCCGTCTCCGTGAGCGCGTACGGCCCCCAGGCGTCGCTGACGTTGTAGAGCGTCTTGTCCGTCCACGACCTGACAGTGGTGGCGAGGTCGGGGTTGACGTGGTTGGGCCGCCCGTTGACCAGGTTGTACGACGCCATGACCCCGGTCGCGGCGTTGGCCGAGATGGCCGCCTTGAACGCCTGCTCGTAGTACTCGTGCTTGAGCTTCGGCGTCAGGTTGGAGGAACTGGTGCCGCGGTTGGTCTCGTTGTTGTAGGCCAGGAAGTGCTTCAGCACGGGCGCGGTCTTCAGGTAGACGGGGTCGTCACCCTGCAGGCCCTTGCCGTAGGCGGTGGAGATGGCCCCGGTCAGCAGCGGGTCCTCCGAGTAGCCCTCCTCGTTGCGGCCCGCCCGCGGGTCCCGCAGCAGGTCCACGACGGGCGCCCACACCTGCAGGCCCCACAGGACCGGGTCCGCGTCGTTGTAGCCGCGGACCTCGTCGCCGACCGCCGACCCGACCCGCTTGATCAGCTCGGGGTCCCACGTGCTGGCCAGCCCGACGGCCTGCGGGAACACGGTGCCGCTGGCGAACTTCTGGCTCCAGCCGTCGTTGAGGTGGTTGGACCAGCCGACGCCGTGCAGCGCCTCGGTGCCGTTCTTGTGGTACGCGATGCCCAGCCGCGGGATGGCCGCCTGCGACTGGTGCAGCAGGCCCAGCTTCTCCTGGAGCGTGAGCCGGCCGAGCAGGTCGTCGACCCGCTGCTCCACCGGCAGGGCCGGGTTCTGGAACGGGAAGCCGTCGGCCTGCGCGGGAGGTACGGCCAGCAGCGAGGCCGCCAGCGTGAGGGTGGCTAATAGCGGGGTTTTTCGCATCAATGGTTCTCCATCACTTGATGGCGCCGACCGTCACACCTCGGGTCAGCGTGCGCTGGAAGATCAGGAAGAAGGCGACCGCCGGCAGGAGGCCGAGCAGCGCCGAGGCGCTGGACATCGTGGCGTCCATGTACTTCTCGCCCTGCAGCACGGCGAGCGCGACGGGCACCGTCTGGGTGTCGTTCGAGATCAGGAAGATCAGCGGCAGGAAGAACTCGTTCCAGGTCCAGATGAAGAAGAAGATCAGCAGCACGTTGAGGGTGGGTCTGCTGATCGGCACCACGATCCGCCACAGGGACCGCAGCCGCCCCGCGCCGTCGATCGCCGCCGCCTCCAGGATCTCCTTCGGGAACTGGCCCAGGACCGCGCTCAGCAGGTACGTGCCGAACGCCGCCTGGATCACCGTCATGACGATGATCACCGACAGTTGCGTGTCGTACAGCCCGACCGCCTTGGCCAGGTAGTACAGCGGGTAGGCCAGCGCCTCCTGCGGCAGCGTGTTGGCCACCAGGAACAGCACGAGGATCGACAGCCGGCCCTTCACCCTGCCGATGCCCAGCGCGTACGCGTTGAGCACCGACAGCACGACGGCGAGCACGGCCACGGACGCGCTGATCAGGAGGCTGTTCCAGAGTTTCGTGCCGAACTCCACCCGGTTCCAGAAGTCGACGAGCCCCTGGAGGTAGAGCCCGTCGGGCAGGCTCAGCGGCCCGTCGGAGCTGTACTCGGCCGGCGACTTGACCGCGTTGATCGCCACGATCGCGAACGGGAACACCATCACGACCGCCAGCACGACCAGCGCGAACAGCACCGCCCAGCGTCCCGGGCCCCTCATTCCGCACGCTCCTGGACCCGCAGGAACAGGAACGTCACGACGATGATGATCAGGGCCAGCACCGTGGCGATCGCGGAGCCGTACCCGACGTTGCTCTTCTGGAAGAAGTTCAGGTACGAGAAGTACGACGGCACCATCGTCGCGTTGCCGGGCCCTCCGCGGGTCAGCACGAAGATCGGCCCGAACACCTTGAGCGCGGCGATCGTGCACGTCAGCAGCACCACGAAGATCTCCGGCCGGATCTGCGGGAGCGTGATGTGCCAGAACCTGCGCCACCACGAGGCCCCGTCGATCTCGGCCGCCTCGTAGTAGGCCGGGTCCACGCGCTGCAGGCCCGCCATGAAGATCACCACCGGGTAGCCGAGCTGGAACCAGACCATGACCGCCATGACCGTGGCCAGCGCCAGGTCGGGATCTCCGAGCCAGTCGAGATCGAGGCCGAAGATCTGGTTGATCGCGCCGTACGACGGGTGCAGCATCCAGCCCCACACCACGCCGGCCACGGCCACCGGCAGCACCTGCGGCAGGTAGTACATGGCCCGCAGCGCCGAGGCCGTGCGCGGCCCGAACTTCTTGCCGATGTAGTCGAACAGGGCGGCCGCCAGCACGAGGCCGATCGCGGTCGGCACGATGGCCATGGCCACGATCAGGCCCACGTTGTGCTGGAACGACTGCCAGAACCGCTCGTCCTTCAGCAGCCTGGTGTAGTTGTCGAACCCGATCCACCTGGGCGTGCCGACCCCCGACCAGCGGGTGAAGCTCGCTCCCACGTTCATGAGGAACGGCACGACGATGACGACCAGGAACAGCAGCAGACTGGGGGCCAGGTAGAGCCAGTACCCCCTCGTGCGCACCCTCATCTAATTACCGATGTCGGCGAGGTTGTCCTCGTACGGCTTGGCGATCTCGTCCAGCACCGCGGCCGGGGCCTTGCTGCCGTTGATGAGGTTCTGGACCCCGGCGACGAGGACGTCGTAGTAGCCGGGCGCGGGCCAGTCGGGGTAGAAGGCCAGGCCGTCCTGACTGGTGAGCTTGTTGAACGTCTCGATGAGCTCCTTGCTCTTCGCGTCGGTGATCGCGGCCGGGTCCGCGGCCACGGGGACGCCGCCGGAGTTGCCCAGGAGGTTCTGGATGTCCTTGCTCATCGTGATGTCGATGAAGTCGTAGGCCAGGTCCTTGTTCTCCGACTTCTCGGGCACGACCCAGATGTTGCCGCTGGAGCCCGGGGCCATCGTGGCGCCGGGGAAGAGAAAGTGGCCCCACTCGAACTTCTTGATCTCCGAGGCGAAGCGGCCGTACCACCAGCTACCGCTGATCATCATGGGGAACTTGCCGTTGATGAACGACACGCCCATGTCCTCGGCCTTGATCCCCGACGAGTTCTTGGCGATGTAGCCCCTCTTCACCCAGTCGGCGAACGTGTCGGCGCCGTAGGTGAACTCGGGACCGTGGAAATCGACCTTGCCCTTGTAGGACTGGAAGGCGTCCAGCCACGGCTTCTGCGCCTTGGTCAGCGCGAGCTGGTAGAAGATCTGCTGGGCCGGGTACTCGGCGCCGGCCGTGGCGATGGGGGTCACCCCTGCCTTGACGAACGTGTCCATCGCGGCCGTGAACTGCTCGAACGTCGTCGGCACCTGGACCTTGTGCTTGTCGAACAGGGCCTTGTTGTAATAGACCATCACGAACTCGCCGTAGTTCGGCACGCCGTACCACTTGCCGGAGCCCATGACGCCGCGGTCGTCGTACTTGGCGGTGGTCTGCAGGCCGCCGGGCAGCAGCTTGTCCCAGCCGCGCTTGGCGGCCTCCTCGCTCAGGTCGGTGAGCAGCCCCTGCTTGGACAGCAGACCGGCGGTGGCGTTGCCCTTGTTGTACTCCATGATGTCGGGCGCCTCGTCGGAGTTGAGGACCATGCTCGCCGTCTTCTGGATCTGCTCGAAGCCCTTGGCCTCGAACTTGATCTTCACGTTCGGGTGGGACGCCTCGAACTTCTTGATCGCCTCGGTCCACGCCTTGCCCATGGCGCTGTCGGCCGACTCGTAGTGCCAGAGTTTGAGAGTGCGCGGCTGACTGCTGCTCTGGGCGGACGGGGTCTCCGAGCCGCCCGAGCCGCACGCCGACAGGAGCAGGACCGCGGCGGCGAGCGCCGCCGCGGTTCTTGATTTCACCATGATCCCTCCAGGGGGTGTTACGAGATTTCGGCCCGCGCGGGAGCGCCGGCCACCGGGGCGATCTCGACCCCGGTGACGCGCTTCGGGCCGGTGACGGCGACGCGCAGCACATCGCCGTCCCTGGTGGCGACGGCGACCGTCACGCCGTCCGTGTCGTGGATTTCCGCAGTCCCGTCGCCGCCCCCGAAGGCGACGAGGGTGATCTCGGCCGGCACGTCCACCGTGTCCCCTGGGTCGGTGACCACCGGGATGAGCGCGCCGTGCCGGACGAAGAGGGGGATCTGGTCGAGCGGCTTGCCGACCGTGACATAGCGGGAGCCTTCGAGCACCTCGCCCGTCCAGTAGTCGACCCACGTGCCGCGCGGCAGGTACACCTGGCGGGAGCCCTCGGGCGCGGTCATGGGGGCGACGAGCAGGTCCCGGCCGAGCAGGTACTGCAGGTCGGCCTGCCAGGCCACCGGGTCGTCCGGGTGGTCCACGCACAGGGCCCGCATCATGGGCGCGCCGGTGCGAGCCGCCTCGACGGCCGCCGTGTAGATGTAGGGCATCAGCCGGTAACGCAGCTTCAGCGCGCCGACGGCCTGCTCCTCGACGGCCGGGAACTCCCACGGCTCGCGGGTGGTCGTGCCGTGCAGGCGCAGCAGCGGGGAGAGCGCGCCGAACTGGGTCCAGCGCACGTACAGGTCGTCGGTGGGCCGGCCGGTGAAGCCGCCGGCGTCGTGGCTCCAGAACGGCACGCCGGACAGGCCGTGCGCGAGGCCGCCCCTGATCGTGCTGCCCATGGCGGCGTAGCTGGTGTAGGTGTCGCCGCCCCACTGGGCGCTGTGGCGCTGGCCGCCGAGGTACGAGGAGCGGGCCCAGACCAGGTCGTGGCCGTGCACCTCGCGGGTCACGGCGGCGACGGCGTCGTTGAACAGCAGGGTGTAGACATTGTGCAGGTCGGTGCCGCTCATGCCGTTGAAGGCCACGGAGTCGGCGGGCACGCCCTCGGCGAAGTCGGTCTTGAACGTGTCCACACCCTGGCGCAGGAGGTCGCGCAGCAGGCCCTGGAACCAGGCGACGGCCTGCGGGTTGGTGAGGTCCACGATCCCGCACGCCGGGAACGACCCGTGCCAGCAGTCGGCGACGTATGTCTCCCCCGCCCGATTCTTCAAGAAATATCCGGCATCAGATGCCTGCGCGAAGGCGGGGCTCAGGTGGGAGATATACGGATTCATCCACAGGCAGACCCGGAACCCCATCCCCTTGAGCTCGGCCAGCATCGCGTCCGGGTCGGGGAAGTTCACGGGGTCCCACTGCAGGTCGGACCAGTGCCCGTCGCTCTGCCAGTAGGTGTCCAGGTGCAGCACGTCGCACGGGATGCCGCGCTCCCTGATCGTCCGCGCCCTGGCCAGTACCCGCTCCTGGCTGTCCACGCAGAACCCCGACGAGATCCACGTCCCGAACGCCCACTTCGGCGGCAGCGACGGGCGGCTGGTCAGCAGGTCGTAACGGTCCAGGACCTCCGGCGGCGTCGGCCCGGCGATCACGTAGTAGTCCATCACGTCGTCCGGCACGAGGATCTGCACGACGCTGTGCGTGGACTGGCACACGTCGAACTCCGTCGGGGCCCCGCTGTCGACGAGGACTCCGTAGCCCTTGCTGGAGACGTACAGGGGGATGTTCTTGTACGCGCGCTGCGACTCGGCGCCGAACGCGTCGAAGTTCCACATGAGCGGGCGCTGGCCGCGCTTGTCCAACCGTGTGAACGACTCCCCGAACCCGCTGAAGGCCTCGTCGGGCGCGGCGGCGAAGCTCTCGTGGTAGGCGACGGGGGCGCCGTTGACGCTGGAGCGGCCGAAGGGCAGCGTACGCAGCCGTCCGCTGATGTCGGTGTGCCCCCGATCCTGCTCGACCAGCGTCTTACCGGTCGCGTCCGTGAATCTCAGGTGCCACGGTGCCAAGCTGATCTCGGCCCGCAGCGAGCCCGCGTCGATCACGATCGGCTCGCCTGGCGCGACCCCGGCACGTGCCCCTGGATACGTACCGGGGGTCACCAGGGAGATGGCCCCTTCCGAGCGCGGCCGGGCGGTCGCGTCCTCCGACAACCGCACCCGGATGACTCCCTCACCGGCCACTCCCACCTGGACGACCAGCGTCTCCTCCGCCGTGGTGACCGCTTTCACCATCACCTCGGCGCCGTCGGCCGCGACCAGCTCCGCGGCGGTCACCGCCGACAGACCACCCTCGCCTCGTCCGCGAACCGGAAGCTCGGGCGGGTCCGCGACGAAGTACTCGTGCGTGACCAATGGGGGGCGATAGGGCATGGAAGCTCCTTACAAACGGCTGCGCCAACTCGTGAATTAGTTTGCTGTCCATACCAACAAACGTCAACGGTATGGCCCTGCCGCATCCGCGAGTCCGGGGGAGACACAGGTCACATCGGATAGGTGTTATGTCTCTGCCGCGCCGCGTGTCTTGGGGGTGGAACAGCAGACAGCGGAAAGAACGGAAAAGACATCATGAGCAAGGTCTGGTTCGTCACCGGTTCGTCGCGGGGCCTCGGCCGCAGCTTCGTCGAGGCCGCCCTCTCGCGCGGCGACAAGGTGGCCGCGACCGCGCGGACCACCGAAAGCCTTGACGAGCTGGTCGCCGCCTACGGCGACGCGGTGCTCCCGCTCGCGATGGACGTGACCGACAAGGCCGCCGTCTTCGAGAGCGTGAAGCGGGCCAGGGAGCACTTCGGCCGTCTGGACGTCATCGTGAACAACGCCGGCTACGCCCAGATCGGCGCGATCGAGGAGCTGACCGAGCAGGAGCTGCGCGACCAGATGGAGACCAACCTGTTCGGCGCGGTGTGGGTGATCCAGGCCGCGCTGCCCTGTCTGCGCGAGCAGGGCACAGGGCACATCATCCAGCTGTCCTCGGCGGCCGGGCTCGTCGCCATGCCGCTCGGCGGCGCGTACCACGCCTCCAAGTGGGCCCTCGAGGGCTTGAACGAAGCCCTCGCCGGCGAGGTCGCCGAATTCGGCGTCAAGGTGACCATCATCGAGCCCGGCGGCTTCGCCACCAGGGACGGCAAGAACCCCGACCCGCTCGCCAACGGCCACATGGCCCAGCCCGACCCGGCCTACGACGGTCTCCGCCGGCGCCTCGGCGCGGTCGCGGGAAAGCAGCCCGCCGGCGACCCGGCCGCCGCCGCCCAGGCACTCCTCAAGCTCGTCGACTCCGAGAACCCGCCCCTGCGGGTGCTCTTCGGGCAGGGCTTCTACCCGATGATCCAGCAGGCCTACGCCGACCGGCTCAAGACCTGGGCCGACTGGCAGGATCTCTCGGCACAGGCGCAGGGCACCCAGCGCCCTGCCACGCAGGAGAAGGACGACAGATGAGCGATCAGACCACCAACCCGGCGACAGAGATCTTCCTCTCCTACCGCAACCTGCTCTTCACCGTCGCCTACGAGATGCTCGGCTCGGCGGCCGACGCCGAAGACGTCCTGCAGGAAACCTGGCTGCGCTGGGTCAGGGCCGATCTGGATCAGGTGCACGACCGGCGCGCCTACCTGATCCGGATCACCACCCGGCAGGCGCTCAACCGCCTGCGCAGCATGAAGAGCCGCAAGGAGGCGTACGTCGGCCCCTGGCTGCCGGAGCCGCTGCTCACCGCGCCGGACGTGGCCGAGGACGTCGAGCTCGCCGAGAGCGTGTCGATGGCGCTCATGCTCGTCCTGGAGACGCTGTCGCCGACCGAGCGCGCCGTCTTCGTGCTGCGCGAGGCCTTCGCCGTCGGCTACGACGAGATAGCGGCCGCCGTCGGCAAGAGCCCCGCGGCCGTCCGCCAGATCGCCTACCGGGCCCGCCGGCACGTCGAAGCCCGCCGCCCGCGCGAGGCGGTCTCCGCGGACCAGACCCGGGCGGCGCTGGAGTCGTTCCGGCGCGCCCTCGAAGCCGGCGACCTGCAGGGCCTGCTGGACGTGCTCGCCCCCGAGGTCGTCCTGGTGAGCGACGGCGGCGGCGTCAAGCAGGCCGCGCCACGGCCCATCGCCGGCGCCGGCAAGGTGGCCCGCTTCATCGTCGGCGGCCCTGGCAAGGCCGGCGTCGCGCTCACCGGTGAGCCCACCGTGGTCAACGGCAGCCCGGCGCTCATCCTCCGGGTGGACGGCGAGGTCGACGGCGTCGTCGCGATCGGCGTCGGGGACGGCCGCATCACCGGCCTCTACTACGTCCGCAACCCGCACAAGCTGACCCGCATCGCATCCGAGACCCCGCTCACCCTGCAATGACGCCCCTCGGTGTTCAACCTGTTCGCGGAGCTGGCGCCCGCGCTGTCGTCAGGGCTTGAAGGCGGCCGCGTGCTCCTGCGCCCAGGTGGCGAACGTACGGCCGGGCCGTCCGATCAGCCGCTGGAGGTCCGTGGTGAGCTCGGTCGGAACGCCGTCGTTCGCGCGCTGCCAGTCCAGCAGCGCGTCGGCGACGGGTCCGGACACGTAGTCGGCCATCTCCGTCTTCCACTCCTCGCGGGTGACGTTCCGGATGGCGATGTCCTGGCCGGTCACGCGGCTGAGGATGTCGATCTGCTCGGCGCAGGTGATCGACTCGGGGCCGGTCAGCGTGTACGTCCTGCCGCTCAGGGCGGGGTCGGCCAGGACGGCGGCGGCCGCTTCGGCGAGGTCGGCCTCATGGACGGGATCGTTGTAGGACCCCGGGTAGGGCAGGCTCACCGGGGCACCGCTCTTGGCGGGCCAGGACCAGGCCAGGGCGTTGCCGGCGAAGGCGCCAGGACGCAGCAGCGTGCTCCGGACGGGGGCGGCGGTCAGGGCCCGCTCGACGTCGAGGTGGGGCCTGGCCAGCGGGTGGGTTTCGGCGTCCGGGGCGAGCACGGCGGACGACGAGAGCAACACGATGTGCTCCACTCCGGCGGTGACGGCCTCCTTCACGAAGGCGTCGATGTGCGAGGGCTCGGCGTACAGGAAAATCGAGCTGACGCCCGCGAGGACACCGGGGAAGGTGGCCGGGTCGGTGAGGTCGCAGGTGGCGATCGACGGGTCGGTGGGACGGCTTGAGACGGGGCGGACGGGCAGCCCGCGCTGACGCAGGAGGGCGATGAGCTCGGTGGCCACGGCGCCGCGAGCGCCGGTAACAAGGATGGTCATATCAGTACATGCCTTAAGATGTGAGCGTGACACAAAAAATGCATCACACAAAAGTTGTGTGACGCAAACAAATGTGAGGCATGGGACTGTCGGGTGTCAAACCGAGCCGAAACGCTGAAGCAGATCATGGATGAGAGCCAACGGCACTACGCGGCGTACGTGCTGTTCAACCAGGCATTGGCCGACCATCTGCAGATTCACTCCACCGACCTGCAGTGCGTGGCGCTGCTGGATCTGGAGTCGGGGCCGGTCAGCACCGGCGAGATCGCACGGCTGACGGGCCTGACGCCCGGCTCCGCCACCCGCCTGGTGGATCGGCTGGAGAAGGCGGGCCTGGTGGTGCGGCGCCCGGACCCGGCCGATCGCAGGCGGGCCCTGGTCGCTTTGGCGCCCTCGGCGCGGGAGAGGATCGGCGCGGCCTGGGCCCTACCGGGCAAGGCGTTCAGCGAGGTGCTGGAGCGGTACAGCGACCCGGAGCTGACCGTCATCGCCGACTACCTGCGCCGAGCCGCCGAAGTGGGCCGCGCGCAGGCCGATCGCCTCGCCAAGGAGAGCTGAAGGGGTCAGATGGCGTGGCCCGGCTGCATGAGGCGGCGGGCGGCCTCGGTGATGGAGCCCGAGAGCGACGGGTAGACGGCGAACGTGTGCGCGAGCTGGTCGACGGTCAGCCGCTGCTGCACCGCCACCGACACCGCCAGGATCAGCTCGGAAGCGCGCGGCGCCACCACCACGCCGCCCAGCACGATCCCGGTGTGCGGGCGGCAGAACAGCTTGACGAAGCCGTCGTTGAATCCCTGCATCTTCGCCCGCGCGTTGGTGGCCAGGGGCAGCTTGACGACGTTGGCCTCGATCTCGCCCGCCTCGATGGACCGCTGGGCGACCCCGACGGCCGCGATCTCCGGGTCGGTGAAGATGTTGGAGGCCACCGTGGCCAGCCGCAGCGGCTGGACGGCCTCCCCGAGCGCGTGCCAGACCGCGATGCGCCCCTGCATGGCCGCCACCGAGGCCAGCATGAGCACGCCCGTGCAGTCACCGGCCGCGTAGACGCCGGGCGCGGACGTGCGCGAGACCTTGTCGACCTTGATGAAGCCGCCCTTGTCGAGCTGGACCCCGGCCTCCTCCAGGCCGATGCCGGCGGTGTTGGGGATCATGCCGACCGTCATCAGCGCGTGGGTCCCCTCGGCCGTGCGGCCGTCCTCCAGGGTCACGACCACGCCGTCGGCCGTGCGCTTGACGGAGGCGGCGCGCGAGCGGCCCATGACGTTCATGCCGCGGCGGCGGTAGACCTCTTCGAGGACCTCGGCGCCGTCGGCGTCCTCGTTGGGCATCATCCGGTCACGGCTGGAGACCAGCGTGACCTCCGAGCCGAGCGAGCGGTACGCGCCCGCGAACTCCGCGCCCGTCACGCCCGAGCCGACCACGATCAGGTGCTCGGGCAGCTCCTCCAGGTCGTAAAGCTGGCGCCAGGTGAGGATGCGCTCGCCGTCGGGCTCGGCTCCGGGCAGCACGCGCGGCGTCGCGCCGGTGGCCACGATCACGACCTCGGCCTTGATCGTACGGTCGCCCGCCCGGACCACCTGCGGGTCGACCAGCCGCCCGCGCGCCCTGATGATCTCGACGCCCTCGGCCTCGACCCGGGTGGCGATGTCGGCGGACTGGGCCTGGGCCAGCTCCTTCACGCGCTTGTTGACCAGCGGCAGATCGACCCCGACCACGCCCGCGTCACCGTCGGGCCCGCCGGAGAACGCCACGCCCAGGGACGGCGCGTCGAGCAGCGCCTGCTTGCGGACCGAGGTCGCGATCAGCGTCTTGGACGGCACGCAGTCGGTCAGCACGCACGCGCCGCCCGGGCCGTCCTGCTCGATCATGGTGACTTGCGCGCCTAGCTGCGCGGCCACCAGCGCCGCTTCGTAGCCGCCGGGTCCGCCACCGATGATCACGATCCTCGTCACGTAACCCATTGTCCCGCATGGTCTCGGTAAGGCTGCAACTGGGCCGTTGCCACCCGCACACGCCTGATAAAAGACTCAAGATCATGATGGCTGGTATCATGCCGCTCGGTGACGGAGGGGTGACACGTCGTCCCCACATCCGTAGTGATGGACCGACTCGGCCGCCCAGCGTGACAGGATGGCGCGGTAGCTGGATGACGTGCAGCACCCGCCGAGAGGGGTGGACCGTGGCGTGGCTTTCAGGTCCTGCAGGAAAGCCGAATGAGCCCAGGCTTTATGCCGCGTACGGCTCGAACATGGACCCGGAGCAGATGGCCATGCGCGCGCCGCACTCCCCCATCTGGGGCGTCGGCTGGCTGACGGGCTGGCGGTTGACCTTCGGCGGCAGCGACCCCACCTGGGAGGGCGCGATCGCCACGATCGTCGAGGATCCCGACGAGCACGTGTTCGTGGTGCTCTACGACGTGCCCGACTGGGAGGAGACCTCGCTCGACCAGTGGGAGGGCGCGCTGCGCGGGGCGTACCACAAGGTGCGGCTGCGGGTGCAGACCCTCGACGGGGAGGTCGTGGCCTGGTTCTACGTGCTCGACGGCTACGAGGGCGGCCTGCCGTCGGCCCGCTACCTCGGCAGCCTGGCCGAGGCGGCGGAGCGGGCGGGCGCCCCCGACGACTACGTCAAGGAGTTGCGGGAGCGCCCCTGCACCTCGTACGGCGGTTAACGCAGCGGCTGGTCCTTGGTCTCCTTCAGCACGAAGATGTAGACCAGCGTCGAGATCAGCGCCAGCGCCGACATGTAATAGGGGAACACCCCGACGTTGCCGGCGTCCTTGAGCGCGGTGCCGATGAGCGGGGCGGTGCCGCCGAAGAGCGCCACGGTCAGCGAGTACGGGAAGCCCGCGCCGGCCGCGCGCACCCTCGTCGGGAAGAGCTCGGAGTTCACCGCGGCCGAGATCGAGGTGAAGCAGCCGAGGAACACCATGCCGATCAGCTGCACGAGCAGCAGGCTCCCGAACGAGTTGCCCAGCGTGCTGAGCAGCGGCACCGGCAGGACCACGAACGCGACGCCGAAGGTGATCAGCATCGGCTTGCGCCCGATGCGGTCCGACAGCATGCCGAGCAGCGGCTGCAGCAGCATGAAGAAGAACAGTGAGATCGTGCCGATCTCGAGCGACTCCGCCACGTCGAAGCCGACCGTGATCTGCGCGTAGGTCGGCAGGAAGGTCGTCCAGGTGTAGTACGCCACGGTGCCCGCGACGGTGATGCCGACGATCGTGGCGGCCTCCTTCGGGTGGCCCACCAGGAACTCGAACAGCCGCGGCCGCTTGACCTCACCGCGCTGGATCTCCTCCGCGACGGCCGAGGTCTCCTCCGCACCCTTGCGGATCCACAGGCCGACGAGGCTGAGCACGGCGCCCACGATGAACGGGATGCGCCAGCCATAGGAGGACAGGTCGGCCTTGTCCAGGTTGGCGGCCAGCAGTGCGGACAGCCCGAGGGCCAGCAGCTGACCGATGGTGGTGCTGACGTACTGGAAGCTCGAGAACAGGCCACGGCGGCCGGTCGGAGCCGACTCCACCAGGAACGTGGTCGCGGCGGCGAACTCGCCGCCCACCGACAGCCCCTGGATGAGGCGGGCCAGGGTGAGGAGGACCGGCGCCAGCAGGCCCACGGCCTCGTACGTCGGAGTCACGCCCACCAGCAGCGAACCGGCGCCCATCAGCACGATCGTGAACGTCATCGCGGCCTTGCGCCCGAACCTGTCGGCGAACGAGCCGACCAGCAGGCCGCCCAGCGGGCGCATGAAGAAGCCGACGGCGAAGACACCGTACGTGCTCAACAAGGGCACCAGGCCCCCGGCGTCCTTCGGGAAGACCTGGACGGAGAAGACGGTCGCGAGGGCGGTGTAGGCGTACCAGTCGTACCATTCCACGACGTTGCCGATGCTGGCCGCCGTCAGCTGGCGGACACGACTCTTGGGAATGCCGACCGGTGATTGTGCCACGGGGGAGGTCGCCACGGGGGGCTCCTTTGCTGCAAAGTGCGGAGATGGCTTACTGTGCAGTTGGACGACCGAAACAGTCAAATCTCTGGCCAGATATTTACAAACCCGACACAGAACAGGTTGCAGGTGGACGTTCTCGACCGGCGCCTCGTCGCCGCGCTCCAGGTCAGCCCGCGCGCCTCGTGGGGCGAGATCGGCAGGGTCGTCGGTGAGCACGAACGTACGGTCGCCAGGAGGCTACAGCGCCTGATCTCCGAGGGGATCGTCCGGGTCACGGCCATCTACGACGACCTGCGCACCGGTCACGGTCGGCCCGTCCACCTGCACGTCCAGGTGCGCCCCGGCACGGCGGGCAAGGTGGCCGAGGCGCTGGCCGACCGGCCCGACACGCGCTCGGTCTACGCGCTGACCGGCGCCGCCGACATCGGCTGTGAGCTGGTCTCCCCGTCCCGCGAGGATCTGCATCACGTACTGTCCACGCAGATGTCCGAAATCTACGGCGTGCGGCAGACGCAGGCTCAGGTCGTGCTCCACACGTTCAGGACCGTGGCCGAGTGGCACGCGCCGTACCTCAGCGAGGAGGAGGTGCTCGAACTGCGACCCGCGCCGCCCCCCGAGTGCCTGCCCGACGAGGAGGGCCTGTCGCCCCTGGAGGAGGAGATCGCCCAGCTGCTCGCCGCCGACGGCAGGATCGCCTTCACCACCGTCGCCGAGCGCCTCGACGTCTCCGTGCCGACCGCGCGCAGGCGGGTGACCTCGCTGATCGAACGGCGGCTGCTGCTGCCGCGGGCCGAGGTGGAGCCCGCGCTGCTCGGGCTCGAGGTCGAGGCCATGCTGTGGCTGAAGGTCCGGCCGTACGGGCTGGACCTGGTCGGGCAGCGGCTGGCCGGGCACCCGAGCGTGCGTTACTGCGCCGCCACCTCGGGCAGCCATTCCCTCATCGTGCAGGTCGTGGCCGCGCACGAGGCCGACCTCTACCGCTTCATGACCGGCGTCGTCGGGCAGTATGACGAGATCGCCGACAGCGACCTCACCCTGATCACCCGCGCCTACAAGCGCGGCCACCTCCACAAGTCCGGTTTGCTCACGTTGGATCATCGTTGGGAGAAGACGCCATGACACCTGCCGAGAACGAAGTCGCCGACCTTTGCGCAGAGCTGATCCGCGTGGACAGCAGCAACTACGGGGACGGCACGGGCCCCGGCGAGCGGGCCGCGGCCGAGGTCGTCATGGCCAGGCTGGCCGAGGTCGGGATCGACTCGAAGTACATCGAGAGCGAGCCCGGCCGCGGCAACGTGATCACCCGGGTCGAGGGCACCGACCCGTCCCTGCCCGCCCTGCTCGTGCACGGGCACCTGGACGTCGTGCCCGCCAACGCGGCCGACTGGTCCGTCGACCCCTTCGGCGGCGAGGTGCGCGACGGCTACATCTGGGGCCGCGGCGCCGTGGACATGAAGGACATGGACGCGATGATGCTGGCCGTGCTGCGCCAGCTCAAGCGCGACGGGCGCCGGCCGCGCCGCGACCTCGTGTTCGCGTGGGTGGCCGACGAGGAGGCCGGCGGCGTGTACGGCGCCAAGTACCTCACCGCGAACCACCCCGAGCTGTTCGAGGGTGTCACCGAGTCGATCAGCGAGGTCGGCGGCTACTCGCTGGAGGTGGACCCGTCTCTGCGGCTCTACCTGATCGAGACGGCCCAGAAGGGCCTGGCCTGGATGAAGCTCATCGCCGACGGCACGGCCGGGCACGGCTCGATGCTCAACTCCGACAACGCCGTGACCGAGATCGCCAAGGCCGTGGCCAGGATCGGCGACCACGACTGGCCGCTCACGTACACGCCGACCGTGCGGCAGTTCCTCACCGAGGTCGCGGACGCGTTCGGGATCCCGTTCGACGAGGACGACCCGCAGCCGATCCTGGACAAGATCGGGCCGCTCGTCCGCTTCGTCGGCGCGACGCTGCGCAACACCACCAACCCGACCCAGCTCGACGCCGGCTACAAGTCGAACGTCATCCCCGGCCAGGCCACGGCGGTGGTCGACGGGCGGTTCCTGCCCGGGTTCGAGGAGGACTTCTTCAAGACCGTCGACTCGCTGCTCGGGCCGAAGATCCGGCGCGAGTTCGTGCACCACGACATCGCGCTGGAGACCACGTTCGACGGGGCGCTGGTCGAGTCGATGATCGCGGCGCTCAAGGCCGAGGACCCGGCGGCGCGGGCGATCCCGTACTGCATGTCGGGCGGCACCGACAACAAGACGTTCTTCGCGGACCTGGGGGTGCGCGGGTTCGGCTTCGTGCCGCTGCGGCTGCCCGCCGACATGGACTTCGCCTCGATGTTCCACGGCGTGGACGAGCGGGTGCCGGTGGACGCCCTGCAGTTCGGGGTGCGGGTGCTGGACAGGCTCCTCCTAAACTACTGAGTTGTGACCAACGACGCATACACCCTGGCAGATGAGGCCGCCGCGGCTCTCAAGAGCGCGACCGGCCTCGGCACCTTCGACGTGGCTCTCGTCATGGGGTCGGGGTGGGTGCCCGCCGCCGATGCCATCGGCGAGACGGTGAGCGAGGTCCCGTTCACTGATTTGCCCGGTTTCCGCGCGCCCGCCGTGGCGGGGCACGGCGGCAAGATCCGCGTCGTGCGCACCTCGGCGGGGCGGCACGCGCTGGTGTTCCTCGGGCGCACGCACCTCTACGAAGGGCTCGGGGTGGACGCGGTCGTCCACGGAGTGCGTACGGCGGCCGCGGCCGGCGTACGCACGCTCGTGCTCACCAACGCCGCCGGCGGCCTGCGCCCCGAGACGCAGAACGTCGGCGACCCGGTCCTGATCAGCGACCACATCAACCTGACCGGGGCCAACCCGATCACCGGCACCACGTTCATCGACCTCACCGAGGTCTACTCGCGCCGCCTGCGCGAGCTGGTGCGCGAGGTCGACCCGAGCCTCTCCGAGGGGGTCTACGTGGCCTTCCGCGGGCCCACGTACGAGACGCCGGCCGAGATCCGCATGCTGCGCACGCTGGGCGGCGACATGGTGGGCATGTCCACCGTCCTGGAGGCCATCGCCGCCCGGGAGGCGAAGCTGGAGGTGCTCGGCGTCTCCCTGGTCACCAACCCCGGCGCGGGGCTGGCGGGCGAGCCGCTCAACCACGAGGAGGTCCTGGAGGTCGGCCGGTCCACGGCGGCCCGCATGGGCGTCCTGCTGGCCAAGGTGGTGGACCGGCTGTGAGCGAGGATCTGGTGCTTGCGGCGCGGGAGTGGCTGGCCCAGGACCCGGACCCGGAGACCCGTGACGAGCTCTCCCGGCTCCTGGACGGCGGCGACCTGGAGGCCCTGCGCGACCGGTTCGGGGCCAAGCTGGAGTTCGGCACGGCGGGCCTGCGGGGAGAGCTGGGCGCGGGTCCCAACCGGATGAACCGCGTCACCGTCATGCGCGCCGCCGCGGGCCTGGCCCGGGTCCTCGGGCCGGGCAAGCACGTGGTCGTCGGCTACGACGCCCGCCACAAGTCCGACGTGTTCGCCCGTGACACGGCCGCCGTCCTGACGGGCGCCGGGCTGCACGCGTCCCTCCTGCCGGGTCCGCTGCCCACGCCCGTGCTGGCCTTCGCCGTACGCCACCTCGACGCGGACGCCGGGGTCACGGTCACCGCCAGCCACAACCCGCCGCGCGACAACGGCTACAAGGTCTACTGGGGCGACGGCTCCCAGATCGTGCCCCCGGTCGACGGCGAGATCTCGGCGGCCATCGACGCCGTCGGACGGGTGGACCGGCTCCCGCTGAACGGTCCCGGCACGCTCACCGAGCTCGGCGAGGGCATCGTCGACGACTACCTCGCCGCCGTGACCGCCCTGCCCCTGGGTGAGGCCCGCGACCTGCGCGTGGCGTACACGCCCCTGCACGGTGTGGGCGCCGCCACGCTCACCGGCGCCTTCCTGGCCGCCGGCTTCGAGACCCCGGTGGCCGTCGAGGAACAGCGCGACCCCGACCCCGACTTCCCGACGGTCTCCTTCCCCAATCCGGAGGAGCCCGGCGCGATGGACCTGGCCATCGCCCTGGCCGCCAAGCTGGACGCCGACCTGGTCCTGGCCAACGACCCCGACGCCGACAGGTGCGCGGTGGGGGTCCCGCTGCCGGACGGGACGTGCCGCATGCTGACCGGCGACGAGGTCGGCGGCCTGCTGGCCGAGCACGTGATCACGCAGACCGCCGGCGACCGCATGGTGGCCACCACCATCGTCTCCTCGACCCTGCTGGGCAAGATCGCCCGGGCGCACGGGGTCCGCTACGGCGAGACGCTGACGGGCTTCAAGTGGATCATCAAGGCGGGTCCGGGGCTGGTCTTCGGCTACGAGGAGGCCATCGGCTACAGCGTCGGCTCCGACGCGGGCCTGCCGGTCCGGGACAAGGACGGGATCGGGGCGGCCCTCACGGTCGCGGCCGTCGCCGCGGCGGCCAAGCGCTCCGGCCGTACGCTGCTGGACCTCCTGGACGACCAGGCCCACCGCTACGGGCTGCACGCGACGTCCCAGCTCTCCTTCCGGGTGTCCGATCTGTCGCTGATCGCCGACGCCATGACCCGCCTGCGCGCCCACCCTCCCACCGCGCTGGGCGGCCGGGCGGTGACGCGTACGGACGACCTGGCGAAGGGCGACGGCGGCCTGCCGCCCACGGACGGGCTGCGATACCTGCTGTCGGGGGACGGCCGCGTGGTCGTCCGCCCTTCGGGCACGGAGCCCAAGCTGAAGTGCTACCTGGAGGTCGTGGTGCCGGTGACGGGGGAGGTCGCGCAGGCCCGCGAGCAGGCGGCCCGCGATCTCGCAGCCCTGAAGGCCGACCTGGCCGCCGGCCTGGGCCTCTGAAGCTATCGCGGACCTGGAGGAGTTTCGTCCCGTGGGGTCAGGGTGCCCGGCTGCCGGGCGGCCTGGCCCTGCCGCCACTGCTCCATGACCTGCCGGAAGGCCTCGCTCACGAGGTGAAGGAGCTCGGCGGAGGACTCGAAGCGCAGGCCCGCCGGGGTTGCGGCCCCGAGGATCTCGGCTCCGCGCCGCGACGCGGCCGCGAGGGCCTCGTTCATCTGCAGGCCGGCGAGCATGGACCGGAGCCAGATCTCGTCGTCGATGACATAGCGTTCGCGCCGCCTGCCGGGGACCCGTTCCCGCCTGAGCATTCCCTGCTGTTCGAGGAAGGCGACGGCGTGCGAGACCGACGCCGGGCTGACGCGTAGCCGCTGGACCAGGTCGGCGGCGGTGAGGGTGCCGGAGTCGGTGATGTACAGGCAGGCCAGCACCCTCGCCATCATCTGGGGCAGCCCCTGCTGGACGAGGAGGGCGGTGAAGGACTCCGTGAAGTCCCGCACCTCTTGCGGGTCACGCCCGTGGCCGCCCTCGGGGATCGGCGACGCCGGAGGCTGAGCCTGCTTGTTACGGCGCGCGCGATGCCGGGTGGCCTCGTGCGCCCGCTCCGCCCCGTAATCGTCGGGTCCGCCGTTGCGGGTGACCTCCCGCATGATGGTCGAGGCGGGCCGCTCCAGACGCCGGCCGATCTCCGCGTATCCGAGCCCCTCGGCCAGCCCCGCGGCGATGTGCTGACGGTCCTCGTTGGTGAGTCTGCCTCCGGGCATCGGTGCTCGTCTCCTGTCGCTCGCCGTGCGGCCCCGCTGCACAGTATGCATTCGCGCGGATTCTCATTGCAATCCACTTCTTGATCAGCTTTTGCGTTCAGCTCCATAGTCATTGCAAAGCAGCTCCGCATTTACCGCTCTAGCTAGCCAAACAGTCTGCCTTTGTGTGTTGACCGATCAGTGAACGCAATGTAATGTCGCAGTCGTTCAGAGATCCCCGAACAATGTGCGCGAGGAGATTCATGATGGAACACAGCAACGGCGGCTTCTCCGAAGCGGGGCTGCGCAGGCTGCGTGAGGTGCTGACTCGGCATGTCGAGTCCGGGAAGATCCCCGGGCTGGTCGCCCTGGTCGGCCGCGGCGACGAGACGCACGTCGAGGCGATCGGGACGATGCGTCATGACGGTGGCGCGCCGATGCGCCGGGACACGATCTTCCGGATGGCCTCCACGTCCAAGCCGGTCTCGATCGCGGCGGCGATGGTGCTCCTGGACGAGTGCCGGTTGCGGCTGGACGACGTGGTGGACGCGTGGCTGCCGGAGCTGGCCGACCGCCAGGTGCTCAAGCGGATCGACGGGCCGCTGGACGACACCGTGCCGGCGCGCCGGCCGATCACCGTGCGGGACGTGCTGACCTCCACGTTCGGGCTCGGCATGGACATGACGGCGCTGGGCACGCCGATCCTGAACGCGATCTTCGAGCGGGGGCTCACGCCCAATCTGCCGGTGCCGGTGCCCGAGCAGGATGAGTGGATGCGCCGCCTGGGCGAGCTGCCGCTGATGCATCAGCCCGGCGAGTGCTGGCAGTACCAGATCAGCAGCGATCTGGTCGGCGTGCTGGTCTCCCGGGTCACGGGCCGGTCGTTCGAGGAGTTCCTGCGCGAGCGCATCTTCGAGCCGCTGGGCATGACCGACACCGGCTTCCACGTGCCCGACGACAAGATCGACCGGCTGCCGGACCTGTACGCCCCCGACCCGCAGACCGGCGAGTTCCTCGTGTGGGACGAGGCCAAGGGCGGACGGTGGAACCAGGCTCCGGCGTTCCAGGGCGGCGGCGGCGGGCTGGTCTCCACCGCCGACGACTACCACGCCTACTTCCGGATGCTGCTCAACGGCGGCATGCACGGCGGCGAGCGGATCCTGTCGCGGCCCGCGGTGGAGTTGATGACCACCAACCGGCTCACGGCCGAGCAGCAGGCCGCCCGGCACGCGCTGGCGGTCAACAACGTCCACGTGTCCTTCGGCCAGGGGCAGCAGGGCGGCTGGGGCCTGGGGATGGCGGTGCGCACGTACCGGGGCGACTACGCCTCCGTCGGCCAGTTCGGCTGGGACGGCGGAAGCGGCACCTCGACCTACGCCGACCCGGCCAAGCGGCTCACCGGAATCCTGCTCACCCAGGTCGGGTACACCGTCCCGGACCCGGCGCGGGTGATGAACGACTTCTGGACCACGCTCTACCAGGCCATCGACGACTGACCGCAGCACCGGGTCCTCTCCGGCCCTGCTTTCCCTCGAAGGTCAGGCCAGGCGGAACTGGAGGTCGATGTCCCAGTTGTTCAGGTCGGGCTCGACCATGGGGTTGGTCTTGTAGAACTCCAGGCGGCAGCCCCAGTGCTCCGTCCCGTCCTTCTCGGTCATGTCCCAGGTCAGGGCCTGCTCCTCGGCCCACTTCAGCATCCCGGCGATGACGCTCCTCAGCTGGTCCGGGTGGCCGTGGTGGGAGGTGGTGACGTAGCGGCCCGCGGGCAGGACGTCGGCGAAGATCTCGCCCTCACCCGCCACCGGCGCCGGAACGGGCACTCCCGCCTGCACCACCAGCCGGTCCTCCGGCATGTTGATGCTGTCGTACCTGAAGAACGGGGCGTCGGCCGGGGACACCCCGCGCTCGGCGAGCCAGCCGATGAGCCCACCGATGCGGTCCCCGACCAGGCCGAAGCTGGTCATGGTGATGGTCTTGCGGATCCCGATGTAGGGGCGCTCGGGAAATTCGACGATCCGTGGCATGTCGTGTTCCTCCTTCGTCCTTCAGACCAGGCGCGCGGTCGAAACTCATCGGCTACGCCGACGTCACTTCGATCTGGAGCTCGGTGACCCACTCGTCCGGGTCTTCCGGGCAGTGCAGGGAGATCTCCCTGGCCAGGCCCAGGGAGCGATAGCCGTTCTCCTCGATCCAGTGGGCCAGCGCCTGGAACGTCGGACCCACCGCCTCCATCGGCCCCTCGTGGATGATCGCGGCCGCGGTCTCGATGGGAGGCAGGTCGACGATCTCGAAGTCGTAGGGGCCGGGCGGTACGGAAACCGGCAGGCACGTGTGCACCATGACGGAGCCGTCGTCGTCGGGCACGTAGTAGGCCAGGCCGGGAGCCACGACGCTCACCCCGGCGGCCTCCACCCGGCGGCAGATCTCCCGGAACAGCGGCTTGATGACCGGGCCGATGTCCTCCCCCTCGTAGCTGGCCGCCCTGGCGCTGAGCTCGGCGACCCGGACCGGGTCCACCCTCTTGAGCACGACTTCGGCTGTCCTCATGTGCCCTTCCGTCTCGATGGTGCGCAGTCGCGCC
The DNA here is from genome assembly GCF_053603495.1 of Nonomuraea sp. NPDC004186. Classification (NCBI taxonomy): domain Bacteria; kingdom Bacillati; phylum Actinomycetota; class Actinomycetes; order Streptosporangiales; family Streptosporangiaceae; genus Nonomuraea; species Nonomuraea sp. NPDC004186. Next base: position 43,938 of record NZ_JBSGFQ010000037.1, read on the forward strand.
TCGACGCCCCGGAGCCTGGCCAGGTCGGCGCTGATCTGGGCTTCGAGCTGGGCGCGGCGCAGCCGTACCATGCCGTGCAGTTCCTCCGTGCTCACCTTCTCGTCGAGGATGGCGCTGACCTGCTCCAGCGTGAAGCCGAGGTCCTTGATCGCGACGATGCGGTTGAGCCGGGACAGCTGCGCGGCCTGGTAGGACCGGTAGCCGCTGACGGGGTCCACGTGCGCGGGGCGCAGCAGGCCGATGGCGTCGTAGTGACGCAGCATGCGTACCGAGACCAGTCCGAGCCTGGCGAAATCTCCGATGCTGAACATGACGGCTCCAGGTCTACGGCCTGACACGGTGTCAGGGTCAACCTATGGCGATTTCGTAAGACATGGGGTATTTTTCCCATCATGGGCGACCGAACGTTCGGTAGGACTGCCAGCGAGGATGCGAACCGGCGGATCAGGACGGCGGCGGTGCTGCTGTTCGCCCGGCAGGGCTATGCAGCCACGAGCATCCGCGACCTGGCCAAAGCGGTCAGCATGACCAATGCCGGGATATATCACCACGTGACGAGCAAGGAGTCCCTGCTCGCCGACCTCATGCGCGTCGCCCAGCAAGGGCTGATCGACGCCACGGAACGCATGCTGGAAAACGTCCACAGCCCCACCGACCGCCTGGCCCTGCTGATCGGCTCCCTCACCTCCGTCCACGCGCTCAGCCCCATGACCAGCCGCGTCATGGACGGCGAACTCCGCTCCCTCACCCCCGGCTCCGCCGCCCACGACGAGATCATCGCCCTGCGCGACGCGTACGAGGCCCACTGGAAGGACGCCCTCGCGGACGGCGTCGCCCAGGGCGTGTTCCGCGTCGCCGACCAGAAGCTGACCCGCCTCGCCCTGATGTCCATGTGCACCGGCACCAGCGAGTGGTACCGCCCCGACGGGGACTCCACGCTGGAGCAGGTGTGCGCCGAGTTCGTCACGATCGGCCTGGCCGCCGTCCGCGCGCCCGCCCCGGCCGGGGCCACCCTCGACCTCTCCCTGCTGCCCGACTTCCCGTGGGAGCCGCCGGATGCACGCAACGATCCCCGACCTGATGAGGCACGCCGCTAGCACGTACGGCACGCGCGAGTTCCTCCGCTTCCCCGACACCTCGCTCACCTTCGCCGAGGCCGACGCCCGGTCCGACGGCCTGGCCGCCGCGCTGATCGACAAGGGCGTCCGGCCGGGCGACCGGGTGGCGATCATGATGGACAACGTCCCCGGCTGGCCGCTGAGCTGGCTGGCCGTGCTCAAGGCGGGCGCGGTCACCGTGCCGGTGAACGTCCGCTACCGGGCCGCCGACCTGGAGCACGTCCTGCGCGACTCGGGCGCCGTGGCCACCCTGACCACCGACGAGCACGCCCCGCACATCCCGGGTACGGTCTACGTCCTCGACGCTGAACCCCGTGACAAGCGTCCGGTTTTAGCCCACGAAATCGCGAATTTTCAGTACACGTCGGGGACCACCGGCTTCCCCAAGGCCTGCATGCTCACCCACGACTACTGGCTCAGGACCGCCCGGCTCATCGCCGACCAGGTCCGCCTGCGCGACGACGACGTCATGCTGATCGCCCAGCCGTACTCGTACATAGACCCCCAGTGGGCCACCCTCTTCTGCCTCGTCGGCGGCATCCCCCTCGTCGTGCTCCCCCGCTTCTCCGCCTCCGGCTTCTGGGCCTCGGTCCGGGAGCACGGGGCGACGCTCACGTACGTACTCGGCTCGATGCCCCTCCTCCTGCACAAGCAGCCGCCCCACCCCCACGACCGCGACAACCGGATGCGCCTCGTGCTCTGCTCGGGCATCCGGCCGGACCTGCACCGGGCGTTCGAGGAGCGCTGGGGCGCGCCATGGCGCGAGTTGTACGGATCCACGGAGAGCGGCCCCGACCTGGGGGTGCCCATCGACGCCGTGGAGACGGTCGGCACCGGCGCCATGGGGCTCGCGTACCCGGGCAAGGAGGTCACGCTGGACGAGGAGACCGGCGAGATCCTGGTCAGGGGCACGCCCATGATGAACGGCTACTGGAACCACCCGGAGGCCACCGCCCACGCGTTCAGGGGCGGCTGGTACCACACGGGCGACCTCGGCTTCCGCGACGAGCACGGCTACATCCACCATTCCGGGCGGTTGAAGGACATGGTGCGCAAGGGTGGCGAGAACATCTCGTGCGCCGAGGTGGAGGGCGTGCTCACCGAGCACCCCGCGGTCCTCCAGGCCGCGCTGGTGCCCGTTCCGGACGACCTGTTCGGCGAGCTGCCCAAGGCGTTCATCCAGCTCCGCCCGGGACACGTCCCCGACGCCGGGACGGCCGGGAGCATCATCGGCCACGCCAGGGAGCGGCTGGCCCGCTTCAAGATCCCGGAGTACGTGGAGTTCGTGGCGGAGTTCACGCTCACCCCGTCGTCCCGCATCGAGAAGCGCCACCTCCTCGATCCCAAAAAGGACCAACGCGCAGCCCCCGCCATCGCGATCCCCAAGGAGAGAGCATGATCGAAGTGACCGACCGCGACGGGGTGGCCCTCATCACGCTCGCGCGCCCCGAGAAGCTCAACGCCCTCACCGCGGGCATGCGCCGCGACCTCGCGACCGCGATCCGCGCGTGCGGCGAGGACGTCAGGGGCGTCGTGGTCACCGGCACCGGCCGGGCGTTCTCGGCCGGGGAGGACATCCACGAGGCCGCCGGAAAGTCGCTGGTCGAGGAGGTGGAGCTCTTCCACGACATGACCAGGGCGGTGCTGGAGACGCGGGTCCCGGTCGTGGCGGCGGTCAACGGCCTGGCCGTGGGCGGGGCCGCCGAGTGGACGCTGTGCTTCGACACCCGCATCGGCACCCTGGCGACCGAGTACTTCCTGCCGGAGAACCACATCGGCCTGTCCGTCTCGAACGCCGCCAGCTACCTGCTCCCCCGCCTGGTGGGCGCCAGGGCGCTGAAGCTGGTGCTCGACTCGACCCGGATGACCGCCGAGCAGGCCCTGGCCACGGGCCTGCTGGACGAGATCGTCCCCCAGGAGCGGCTGCTGGACGCGGCGATCGAACGCGTACGCCACTGGACCCGGCCGGGCACGGCCACGGCGGTCCACCTGACACTTCTCAGGCCGTCCCGGGACGAGGTCGAGCGCGCCTTCGCGAGGGAGACGGAGGCCGCCGAGCAGGTCGAGGAGTCGGGCATCGCCCAGGAGGGCATGTCCCGCTTCGTCAACCGGGCTAGGCGATGACGATCGCCACCACCAGCAGGACCACGGCCGCCGCCAGCACCGCGATGGAGTCGTAGGACCACGTGACCCGGGCCGGCGCCGCCTCTTCCTCGCGGCGCCTGGCCGACTCGGCGCGGTCGCGGATCTGGTCGCCCACCCAGTCGGCGTGCGTCTTGCCCGCGAACGCCTCCACGGCCGCCTGCTCGGCCTTCGACAGCGTGGGCTCGGTGCTGAAGCGTCCGCGCTGCTGCCTGGGCGCCCCGCGCCGCTGCGCCCTGGCCCGCTCCCGCGCGCTGCTCATCGGCGTCCACAACCGCAGCACCCGCTCCTCGCCGTGCTCGACGTTGATCGAGTGGGACACCGTCACGTCCTCGATCGATGCCCACGGCAGGAACGTCGTGCGCAGCGGGTTGCGCCCGATCAGCCCCGCCTCCGTGAACACGGTGGCGGGGCGCATCGCGATCACGTAGACCAGCGCGGTCAGCGCGCCGAGCACGGCCAGCGCCACCAGCGACGACTTGCCGGTGTAGTGGGCGATCAGGTCCCAGACGTTGAACGCGACGAAGGCCAGCCACACCCAGGCGAGCACGAACGCCGTCTTGGACCGGTAGGTCTGTTTCACGGCTGCCACTTGAGCTGCGCGAACCCCGGCTTGATCACGCCGTTGATCAGCGCCAGCCGCTCGTCGAACGGCAGGAACGCCGACTTCATCGCGTTGACCGTGAACCACTGCAGGTCGTCCCAGCCGTAGCCGAACGCCTCCACCAGCTTGGCGAACTCCTGCGACACGCTCGTCGAGCTCATCAGCCGGTTGTCGGTGTTGACCGTGACCCTGAAGTGCAGCCGCCGCAGCAGCCCGATGGGGTGCTGGGCGATCGACGGGGCGGCCCCGGTCTGCAGGTTGGAGGTGGGGCACATCTCCAGCGGGATGCGCTTGTCACGCACGTACGCGGCCAGCCGCCCCAGCTTGGCGGAGCCGTCCTCGGACACGGAGATGTCGTCGATGATCCGTACGCCGTGGCCGAGCCGGTCGGCGCCGCACCACTGGATCGCCTGCCAGATCGACGGCAGCCCGAACGCCTCGCCCGCGTGGATGGTGAAGTGGGCGTTCTCCCGCTGGAGGTATTCGAACGCGTCGAGATGCCGCGTGGGCGGGTAGCCCGCCTCGGCCCCCGCGATGTCGAACCCCACCACGCCCACGTCGCGGTAGCGCACGGCCAGCTCGGCGATCTCCATGGACCGCGCCTGGTGCCGCATGGCCGTCAGGAGCGTGCCGACCCGGATCCCGCGCCCCTCCGAGCCCTGCTTGAACCCTTCGAGCACCGCTTCGACCACCTGGTCGAGGCTCAGCCCGCGCGTGGTGTGCTGCTCGGGCGCGTACCGCACCTCGGCGTAGACCACGCCGTCGGCCGCGAGGTCCTGAGCGCACTCGGCGGCCACGCGGACAAGCGACTCGCGCGTCTGCATGACCCCCACGGTGTGGGCGAACGTCTCCAGGTAGCGCTCGAGCGAGCCGGAGTCGGCCGCCTCCTCGAACCAGTGGCGCAGGCGGTCGGGGTCGTCGGTGGGCAGCCGATCGTAGCCGGTCTCCCTGGCCAGCTCGACGATCGTCTCGGCGCGGAGCCCGCCGTCGAGGTGATCGTGCAGCAGCACCTTGGGAGCCCGCCGGATCTCGTCAAGCGTGGGACTCATCTGGCCATGATAGGGCGTCCCTCGCGTACGGCTCAGTCGCGCCCTGCGCTCTCGGCGGAGAAGGCCGGCAGGCACACCGCGATGTACTCGGCACCCTCGGGACCTGCGCTGTAACGGACCCTCTCCCCCGGCGACGTCACCACCGACTGCCCGGCCGCGACCTCGGTCGTGCCCTCGGCGTGCTCCACCATCACCAGGCCGCGCAGCACAACCGTGTACTCGATGAACTGCGGCCGCTGAGGCGGCTCCTCCCAGCCGGGCGGGGCGGTCATGTGCGCTATGGAGATCCCGTCGTCGCCGCTGCTGACGCGGCCGATGTGCTCGTCGATGAGCTTGCCGCCGGGTACGGGTATGCGGGCCGGGCCCTCGATCTTTCTCACCACGACGTCAGTGTGCCACGTCGATGATCAGGCGGCTGGGACCGCCCTGCTCCTTGACCTGGAACGCGGCCTTCCTGGCCAGCACCATGCCGATGCCGACGTGTCCCTCGAAGTCGCCGGTCCTGACGACGTCGGTGAGGTTGAGCAGGCCGGTGGGGAAGACGGGGCCGCCCTTCCAGGTGGGCTTGCCCTTCGTGTCGTGGGCGTTCGCGGGGACGAGCGTGACCTGGAGGTACGCGCCGCCGTTCACGTCCATGGGCTTGCCCGAGCCGTCCTCGACGAATTCGTCCACCCACTCGACGCTGTAGCCCGGGACCTTGCCCTTGAGGTCGATGACCAGGCGGTCGTACGTGTCGTGACCGGCGAACCGGACGCCCGTGACGACGGCGGGCTCGATCCCGTCGCGCTGGACGTCCACCTCGGCCGTGCTCGTCGGCGTGTCGGGCCCCGGCCGGTCCGTCCGGGTGGCGGCGGGCTGCTGCGGCAGGGCGGTCTGGACGGCCTGGCCGCAGGCGGTGAGCAGGGCCAGGCAGGCGAGCGAGGCGAGAAGCCGGGAGCCCGCTCGCGGGGATGACGGGCGCATACCTCCAAGATGCCCGGCCTGCGGTCCCGCATGCGACCGGGCTTCCCGCCCTGCCGAGTACCCTGATCACCCCACGAGGAGTTATATACGTGAAAAAGTCTGGCGATTTACCGATCTTTCTGACCAACTACTCGCCGTCGTTCGCGCGAACCGCGTACCTGCTGACGGGTGACGCGGACCGGGCCCGCGAGCTGGCGGTCGAGGCGCTGGTCACGGCGTGCCGCCGCTGGTCCACCATCCGCTGGGGCCAGCCGGCCGTGGAGGTGTTGCGTGAGTTGTACGCGCGCTTCCTGGCCGCCGCGCCGCCGCCCGCACCCGAGGACCACGCGCTGGCCACGCTGCCGCCCACGGCGCGAGCCGTGCTCGTGGCGCGCTACCACGACGCGCTGCCGCCGGACCAGGTGGCCATGGTGACGGGCCTGTGGACCGCCGCCCTGGACGAGGAGGCGCACCAAGCCCTCGCCCTCCTCCGGGCCGCGCACCCCGACCTCTTCACGCGCGCCGAAACGCCGGCGCCCCCGGAGCCCCCGGAGCCAGGCGTTGCCCCGTCCCCGGAGCCGGATGACGCCCCGTCTCCGGAGCCGGATGGCGACGCACCCTCGGAGCCGGACGGTGACGCACCCTCGGAGCCGGACGGTGACGCGTCTCCGGAGCCGGACGGTGACGTGCGGGAGGCGGCGGACCAGGCGCCGTGGGTCGCCCCGGAGGATCCGCCGGGCACCGCTCATGAGGCGGCAGCCACCCCGTGGGCAGTCCCCACCCAGGGGTCGGACACCGACGAGCCAGGCCTGCGTGCCGCCCTGGTCCGGATCGCGGCCGGCATGCCGCACATCAACCTCTCCGAGCCCGTCCTGACCCGCATCGGCAGGCGGCGCAGGCTCCGCGTCACCCTGTGGGCGGCCGCGTCGGCAGGGGCCGTCGGCGCGCTCGCGGCCCTGGTCGTGATCGCGGCGAGCACCCTGGCGGGCAACCTGGAGAAGGCGGCCGATGACGGCAGCACCGCCCTCACGCCGCCGGACGAGGTCCCCATGGCGATGCCGGACAAGCTGGGCGACCCCATCCGGTACGCGTACACGGACTACTGCGAGGGCGCCTCCTCCGACTCCAGCGACCCGCAACCCTGCGGCCAGTGGCGGCTGACGACCCTGTCGGGCAAGGAGTGGCGGCTGCAGGCCGCGCGGGCCGGCTACGACGAGGACACGCTCGTCGCCCTGCCCCTCGCCATCAGCCAGGACGGCCACCGCCTGGCCTACCGGCACCGCGACGGCTCGTACGTCGTGCACGACCTGCCGACGGGCGTCGTCAAGAAGATCGACATCAAGCACGAGGAGACGCTCCCGCACATCACCTCCTCGCCGAACGGCCGGTACTTCGCTCTCGACTTCGGAGCCGCCGACGGCGCGATGCTCGACTTCGACACCGGCGCGACCCGGCACGTCAGCGGAACGAAGATCAAGATCCTGGCCGTGGGGAACGACGGCAGGCGGGTGGTCAGCGACGAGGTGGACGTGGACGACGTACCGGGCCACGCGTCGGTCGCCACCCTCACGCTCCAGGGCGCGAGGGGCCGCGCGGGCGGTTACCGCGTCGACCCCGGCCTCCTCGAGTACGGCGCCGCGCTCTCCCCGGACGGCCGCACGCTGGCCCTGGTGTCGGCCGACGAGCGGCTCGTCACCATGAACGCCCGCACCGGCCGCGTCTTCGGCTCCCGTACGGCGCTCGACGACTACGGCGTGATCGCGGTCGAGCGCTGGCTCAGCGCCGACGAGGTCCTCGTACGCCAGCCCGACGATGACGACGAGGACGCCTACCTGACCAAGGTGAACGTCCGGTCGGGCAAGAGCGCCGACTTCGGGGGCGAGGAGTGGATCGGCTACGACTCCCCGCTCGGCGCGCTGAAATGACGAGAAAGGGCCCCGCCGGGACGACGGAGCCCTTTCTGTGACAAACGCCGCTGGTCAGACGGTCTCGTAGACCTTGACGCTCTCGCCCTCGACGGCCTGGGCCTTGCGGGCGCGCAGCCCGGTCGCCGAGATCGCCAGCCCGACCAGGGCCAGCACCAGCGAGACCACGATCGCCGAGCGCAGCGAGCCGATCGAGAGCGTCTCACCGCCGCCCGAGGTGAGCACGGCGGTGACCACGGCCAGCACGATCGCGCCGCCCACCTGGCCGGAGGTGTTGAGCAGCCCGGAGGCCAGCCCCTGCTCGTCGTCGTCCACGCCGGTGGTGGCCTGGATGTTCAGCGAGGGGAACGACAGCGCGAACGCGATGCCCATCAGGAGCATGCCCGGGATCACCATGCCGCCGAGGCTGGGAGTGCGGTCGATGCCGAGGAACATCGCGTACCCGCCGGCCAGCGCGGCGGAGCCGATGACGATCAGCTTGCCGGTGCCGAACCTGTCGGCGAAGTCACCCATCTTGGTCGAGGTGAGCGCGACCAGCAGGCCGGCGGGCAGGAACGCCAGGGCGGTGCCCAGGGCCGACCAGCCGAGGAGGTTCTGGAAGTACTGCATCGCCACGAACTGGAAGGCCACGTACGAGCCCATGAGGATGAGCAGCCCCAGGTTGGCGCGGACGATGTGGCCGGAGCGCAGGATGCCGAGGCGCACCAGCGGGTGCCGCATCCGCCGCTCGGTGAAGACGAACAGGCCGAGCAGCACGGCCACCGCCACCAGCGAGCCGATGGTCTGCAGCGAGGCCCAGCCGGCCTCCGGCGCCTGCACGACCGTGAACACCAGCAGCAGCATGGACGCGGTGATCAGCGCGGCGCCGATCAGGTCGTGACCGCCTTCGGCCCGCTCGTCACGGCCGCGCAGCACCCTCGGCGCGACCAGCAGGGCGAGGATCGCCACGGGGACCGGCATCAGCAGCGTCCAGCGCCAGCCGATCTCGGTGAGCAGGCCGGACAGCACGAGGCCGAGCGAGTAGCCGCTGGCGCCACAGGCGGTGAAGATGCTCAATGCCTTGTTGCGCTCGGGCCCCTCAGGAAAAGTCGTCGTGATGATCGACAAGGCCGCGGGGGCGGTGAACGCGGCGGCCACACCCTTGACGAACCGGGCCGCGATCAGCAGCCCGCCGTCGTCCACAATGCCACCGAGCAACGACGCCACGGCGAAGACACCCAAAGCGACCAGGAACACCCTGCGCCGCCCGAGCAGGTCGGCGGTCCTGCCCCCGAGCAACAGAAGACCGCCGTAGCCGAGCACGTAGCCGCTGACCACCCACTGCAGAGATGACGTACTCAGGCCCAGATCGTGCTGAATGGCAGGTAGGGCGACACCGACCATCGAGACGTCAAGGGCGTCAAGGAAGATCACTGCGCAGAGCACGGCGAGCGCGCCCCAACGGGATGAGGAAGAGGACATGGGACAGAACGATACATGCGGTTGCATCTAATGCAAACGCATTTAATGCCGTTGCATAAGTTTTAGCGAAGTGGTAACCTCCGCGACATGGACGAGGAGTTCGTGGTCGACACCTGGCATTACGTCCTGGCCAAGCACGCCAAGGGCATGTGCGCTCTGGAGCGCGAGCTGGGGGATCGACATGGGCTGGGGCCCAGCGAGTTCGAGGTGCTCGACCGGATCGTCCATCATGACCGGAAGCTGCGCATCCAGGAGCTCTGCGACGAGGTCCACCTGAGCCAGAGCGCCCTGTCCCGGGTGGTGGCTCGCCTGGAGAAGGCCGCGCTCGTGTCACGCGGGGTCTGCGACGCGGACCGGCGGGGTGTGTTCGTGTGCATCACGGACGAGGGCCGCGCCCGCCACGCCGAGGCCCTCCCCACACAGCGCGCCGTCCTCGCGGAGATCTTCGCCGACGCCCCGGCCCTGGCCCGCTGACCACCGCAGAGCCCGACGCCCTGTCCCCCGAAGGACCTCAGGGACGACCCCGCCGACCGTGGCCGGTGTCCTTCGAACAGGGGGTTGGATGCGCGGCGAGGCGGCCGCGACGGTAGGGCGTGCGCCGGGGATGGGGGTGGTCAGGAGGCGGTGATGCGGTCGATGACCAGGGGGAGGTGTTCCTCGCCCGCCGAGCCCACCGCGTAGCCGCCCTCCAGCGCCTCCAGAGCGCGCTCGAACCGAGCCGTCTCGTCCGCGTGCAGCGTCATCAGCGGCTGCCCCTCCCGCACCAGATCTCCAGGCTTGGCGTGCAGGGTGATCCCGGCCCCGAACGACACCGGGTCCTCCTTGCGCGCCCGTCCGGCGCCCAGGCGCCAGGCGGCCAGGCCCACGGCATACGCGTCCAGCCGGGTCACCACCCCGGACGCGGGCGCCTCCACGGTCAGGGTCTCGGCCGCCCGGGGAAGCAGGGCGTCCGGATCGCCGCCCTGCGCCAGGATCATCCGCCGCCACGCGTCCATGGCCGACCCGTCGGCGAGGGCCTTGGCGGGGTCCTTTCCGGACGACACCCCGGCCGCCTCCAGCATCTCGCGCGCCAGCCGTACCGTCAGCTCCACCACGTCGGCGGGCCCGCCTCCGGCGAGCACCTCGACCGACTCCGCGACCTCCAGCGCGTTCCCCACGGCCAGGCCCAGCGGCCGGTCCATCGCGGTCAGCAGGGCCACGGTGCGCACCCCGGCGTCCGTCCCCAGGGCCACCATGGTCTCGGCCAGTTCCCGAGCCGTCTCGGGGGTCTTCATGAACGCCCCCGAGCCCACCTTCACGTCGAGGACGAGCGAGCCGGTGCCCTCGGCGATCTTCTTGGACATGATCGACGAGGCGATCAGCGGGATCGACTCGACGGTGCCGGTGACGTCGCGCAGCGCGTACAGCTTCTTGTCGGCGGGTGCCAGCCCCGACCCGGCCGCGCACACGACCGCGCCCGCCGAGCGCAGGACCTGCAGCATCTCGCCGTTGGAGAGCGAGGCCCGCCAGCCGGGGATCGACTCGAGCTTGTCGAGCGTGCCGCCGGTGTGCCCGAGGCCGCGGCCCGAGAGCTGCGGCACGTACGCCCCGCACGCCGCCACCAGGGGCGCCAGCGGCAGCGTGATCTTGTCCCCGACGCCGCCGGTCGAGTGCTTGTCGGCGGTGGGCCGGTCGAGCGCGGACCAGTCCATGCGCTCGCCCGAGCGGATCATGGCCTGGGTCCAGTCGGCGATCTCGCGGCGGTTCATGCCGTTCAGGAGGATGGCCATGGCCAGCGCGGACATCTGCTCGTCGGCCACGCCGCCGCGCGTGTAGGAGTCGATCACCCAGTCGATCTGGGCCGTGGTCAGCTCGCCGCCGTCACGCTTGGCGCGGATGACCTCGATCGCGTCCATTCAGGCGCTCCGGCTGAGGTCCTGGGGGCCGAACGCGTACGGCAGGATCTCCGCCATCCGCTTCGGCCCGTCCACGGTCTCGACCAGCAGGTCCTCGCCGCCGAACTCGTACAGCAACTGACGGCAGCGCCCGCACGGCATCAGCAGCTCACCGTGCCCGTCCACGCAGGTGAAGGCCACCAGCCGGCCGCCGCCCGTCGCCTGCAGCGCCGACACCAGGCCGCACTCGGCGCACAGGCCCACGCCGTAGGAGGCGTTCTCGACGTTGCAGCCCGTGACGATCCGCCCGTCGTCCGCCAGCGCCGCCGCCCCCACGGGGAACTTCGAGTACGGCGCGTACGCGTTGTGCATGGCCTGCGTGGCCTCGAAACGCAGGCCGTCCCAGTTGATGGTGCTCAATGTTGTTCTCCCCGGCGGTAGCGCACGCCGTCGGCCTTGGGCATTCGCAGCCGCTGCGAAGCCACCAGAAGCACGATCAGCGTGAGCACGTGTGGTGTCATGTAGACGAACTCGTTCGGCAGCTGGTCGACGGTCAGCCAGAGCCAGAAGAGCACGACCATGCCCGCGGCGGCGACCGCCATCAGCGTATATTCCCTGGCGCTCCTGGCCGCGAGCTCGGCGGGCCGGTCGGGCGACAGCATCCGGCGGACCCTGATGATCAGGTAGATGAGCAGCAGCACGGCGCCGAACAGGAAGACCGTGGTGATCGCCCCGGTGCTGCGCAGCTGGAGCCCGCTGGCGTAGCCGAACAGCGAGGAGCCGATGGCGAGCCCGCCCGGCCGCCAGTTACCGAAGATCATGGCGGCCAGGCCGATGAAGCCGCGCCCCTGCGTCTGGCCCTCGACGTACTTGGAGGAGACAAAGACCAGGAACACGCCGCCGAGCCCGGCGAACGCGCCGGAGACGACGACCGCGAGGTACTTGATCCGGTAGACGTTCACGCCCAGCGACTCGGCCGCCCACGGGTTCTCGCCCACCGAGCGCAGGCGCAACCCGAACGGGGTGTGCCAGAGCACGAAGAACGTCAGGGGCAGCAGCAGGACCGCCAGGATGACCAGCACGTTCACTTCGTGCGTGAGCCCGCGCAGGATGCCCGCCAGGTCCGAGAGGAGGAACCAGTGAGTCCCTTCCAGCTTGCCCAGGAGGTCCGGCCCGTCGGAGAGCAGCGGCAGGCTGGGCGTCGGCGCGGGCGAGGTGATCGCCGGTGAGCCGGTGAAGCCCGCGCCCGCGTCCGCCGCGGCGGTGCCGTCCTTGTAGAACACCTCGGACAGGAAGCGGGTGATGCCGGGGCCGAGCAGGTTGATCGCGACGCCGCTGATGATGTGGTCGACGCCGAACGTCACGGTCGCGACGGCGTGGATGAGGCCGCCGAGCGCGCCGCCGAGCAGCCCGGCCAGCAGCGCGGCCCAGGCGCCCCACTGGTATCCGGCCCAGCCGGCGAACCAGGTGCCGAGCACCATCATGCCTTCGAGGCCGATGTTGACCACGCCGGCCCGCTCGGCCCACAGGCCGCCGAGGCCGGCCAGGCCGATCGGCACCGCGAGCAGCAGGGCGGCGGCGAACGTGCCGGACGAGGTGATGTCGTTCTGGCCGGACGCGACGCGTACCAGCGACATCAGCAGGATGAGCGCGGCGACTCCGATGAGCGCCAGGTGGTACTTGCTTAGCCTGGTCATGCTGCCACCTCAACCGGGGTCTTGCTGCTGAGCTGCTGGGCGGCCCGGCGCTCCTCGAGTCTGAGCGCGAGCCGGTTCGTCACCTCGTTGGCCACGACGACCAGCAGGACGATGACGCCCTGGATGATCGTGATGACGGACGGCGGGACGTTCGCGATCTGCAGGGGACCCTGCGCCCGGTCGAGGAAGGCGAACAGCAGCGCGGCGACCGCGATGCCGACGGGCTTGTTCCTGCCGAGCAGCGCCACCGCGATGCCGAGGAAGCCCAGACCGGCGGTGAAGTTGGAGTTGAACGCGCCCTTGTCGCCGAGGATCTCGGGCAGGCCGATGAGTCCGGCGATCGCACCGGACAGCACCATCGCCGCGATGACCATGGTCTTGGGGTTCACGCCGGAGGCGAGCGCGGCCGGGCCGTTGAGGCCGCTGGCCTTGACGTTGAAGCCGAACCGGGTCCGCTCCAGCACCACCCAGATCACCACGCCGAGCACGATCGCCACGATCAGGAAGCCCCACAGGCCGCCGCCGCGCGTGGGCGGGAGCAGGCCGAACCCCTCGAACAGGAAGTTCAGGTTGGGGAACATGGCAGACTCGGGCAACTGCGGCGTGGTCGTGGTGAGCTGGCCCGCGGCGCGCTGACCCGCGAAGGGGCCGCGTACGAGGTAGGACGCGATGTTGATCGCGACGTAGTTCAGCATGATCGTGGCGATGACCTCGTTCACGCCCCTGGTCACCTTCATGACCGCGGGGATCAGCGCGTAGAGGCCGCCGACGGCCGCGGCGACCACGATGATCACCGCGATCTGGATCGGGGCGGGCGCCTCGAACGTCGAGCCCACGTACGCGGCGACGATGGCCGCGAGCCGGTACTGGCCCTCAACGCCGATGTTGAAGAGGTTCATGCGGAAGCCGACGGCCACCGCGAGACCGGCGATGAACAGGGGCACGGCCCGGTTGAGGAAGGCCGCGATGCCGTTGGAGACGGCCCGCGGGGTCGCGCCGAAGTCGAAGAAGGCGGCGAACGCGTCGAGCGGGCTGGCGCCCGCCGCGGTGATCGCCACGCTGGAGATCGCGACCGCGAGGACGATGGCGACGACGGCGCCCGCCACGGTGAGCAGCGCCCGGTTGAGCCCGGCGGGCATCACGTCTCCTCAGTGCCGGCGATGGCGCCGGTCATGTAGCCGCCCAGCCGCTCGGGCGTGATGTCGGAAGGGTCGAGCGCGGCCACGAGCCGCCCGCGGTAGATCACCTGGAGCGTGTCGGACAGGCCGATCAGCTCGTCGAGGTCGGCGGAGATGAGCAGCACGGCCAGCCCGGCGGCCCTGGCGTTGCGCAGGTGGTCCCAGATGGCGGCCTGCGCGCCGACGTCCACGCCTCTGGTGGGGTGGGCGGCGATGAGGAACCTCGGCTCGCCGCTCATCTCGCGGCCCACGATCAGCTTCTGCTGGTTGCCGCCCGACAGGGCCAGGGCCAGCGTGTCGACGCCGGGCGTGCGTACGTCGTAGTCCTTGACGATGCGCTCGGTGTCGGCCTTCGAGGCCCGCCGGTTGATCCAGATGCCGCTGCGCGCGGGCTTCCTAGTCTGGTGGCCGAGCACGCGGTTCTCCCACAGCGAGGCCTCCAGCAGCAGGCCCTGCCGGTGCCGGTCCTCCGGGATGTAGCCGATGCCGGACTCTCTGCGCTTGAGCGTGGACCATTGGCTGATGTCCTGGCCGTCCAGCTCGATGCTGCCGTGCGCGGGCCGGATGCCCATGATCGCCTCGATCAGCTCGGACTGGCCGTTGCCCTCGACACCGGCGATGCCGAGGATCTCGCCCCGGTGGATCTCGAACGACACGTCGTCGAGGAGCAGCCGTTTGCCTTCTTCGCGCAGCTTGGCCGGGTCGGCGGCGGCGTGGTAGCCGTCGGCCTCCATGGTGACCTGGGCGACCCGCAGCGTCACGACGTGGGTCACCGTGGACTCGCGGGTCTCGGGCGTGGGCAGCTCGCTGCCGACCATCAGCTCGGCGAGCTGGCGCGCCGTGACCTCGCGGGGGTCCACGCTCGCGACCGTGGTGCCGCGCCGGATCACGGTGATCGCGTCGGCGATGCCGAGCACCTCGTCGAGCTTGTGGGAGATGAAGATGACGGTCAGGCCGTCGGCCTTGAGCTCGCGCAGGTTCTGGAAGAGCTCCTCGACCTCCTGCGGCACGAGCACGGCCGTCGGCTCGTCGAGGATGAGGATGCGCGCGCCTCGGTAGAGGACCTTGAGGATCTCGACGCGCTGGCGGTCGCCTACGCCGAGGTCCTCCACGAGCTTGTCGGGGTCGACCCGCAGGCCGTGGCTCTCGGCCAGCTCGGTTATGCGTTTCCGGGCGGAGGCCATGTCGAGCATGCCGGCCTTCTTCGGCTCGGCCCCGAGGACGACGTTCTCCAGCACGGTGAGGTTGTCGGCCAGCATGAAGTGCTGGTGGACCATGCCGATGCCGACGCCGATGGCGTCGCTCGGCGTACGGAAGCTGACCTCGGCGCCGTTGATCCTGATGGTGCCCTCGTCCGGCTTCTGCATGCCGTACAGGATCTTCATCAGCGTTGACTTGCCCGCGCCGTTCTCCCCGACGATGGCGTGCACCGTCCCTGGTTCGACGGTGATGCGGATGTCGTGGTTCGCGACGACACCGGGGAAACGCTTGGTGATGCCCTCCAGCTCTACAGCGGGTTTCGCCGTGGCCAGGGTGTCAGCACTCATTTCGCCTCTCCTAGCGGGGGGCGGGGGATAGACAGAAGGCCCGAAGTGGGGACTCCGGGCCCTCAGCTGTCACTCCTACCCCGATTACGGCTTCGACGGAACCGTGATTTTGCCGTCGACGATGTCCTTCTTGGCCGCGTCGAGCTTGTCCTTGATGTCGTCGATCTCGCCGCCGGTGGTGGACAGGCCCACGCCGTCGACCTTGAGGTCGTACGTGATGTTGGAGCCGCCCTTGGCGCCGCCCTGGAAGGCCTTGATGAACTCGAACACGCCGACGTCGACCCGCTTGAGCATCGAGGTCATGATGACGCCCTGCAGGTCGGTCTCCTTGACCGTCTGGCGCTGGTCGGAGTCGACGCCGATGGCCTTCTTCTTGGCCGCGGCCGCCGCCTGGAACACGCCCAGGCCGGAGTCGCCGGAGGCGTGGTAGACGATGTCGGCGCCGTCCTGGTACATCTTCTCGGCCGCGACCTTGCCCTTGTCGGGGGCCTTGAAGCCGGAGAAGTCACCGTCGGGGGTGAGGTACTTGATGTCGATCTTGGCGTCCGGCTTGACCGACTTCACGCCGGCCACGAAGCCCGCCTCGAACTTCTTGATCAGGTCGTTCTCGACGCCGCCGACGAAGCCCACGTGGTTGGACTTGGACTTGGTGGCCGCCGCGACGCCCGCCAGGTAGGAGCCCTGCTCCTCGGCGAACAGCAGGCCGGTCACGTTCGGCCCGTTGGAGGCGGAGTCGACCACCGCGAACTGGATGTCGGGGTACTCGGCCGCCGTCTTCTTGATGTCGTCGCCGTACGCGAAGCCGACGCCGATGATCGGGTTGTAACCCGCGTCGGCGAGCTGGCGCAGCAGGTCGCCACGGTTGGAGCCGTCGGCCGCCGGGCTCAGCTCCTTGATGTCCGCGCTGAGGTCCGTCTTGGCCTTCTCCAGACCGGCGTAGGCCGCGTCGTTGAAGGACTTGTCGCCCCGGCCGCCGACGTCGAACGCCAGTCCGACCTTCAGCCCGCCCTTCGACGCCTCACTGCTCGCGTCGGCGCTGCTGGGCGCCTCGCTGGCCGTGGTACCCCCACCACTGCCGCCGCAGGCCGCCGCGGCCATGAGCATGACCCCGGCCACGGAGCCGATCGCCATCCTGCTGAATCGCTTGCCGAGCAAGGCGACTCCCTTCCATTTCCCCGTCGTCCTCGCCGCTGTCAGGCCCAAAAGAACGTACGGCACCTGCACGGAAGATAGTTGCTTGACCAGGGCGAACCAAACCAGCGCACAGGGTCGCAACCGCTCCGTTATCGACATCACTCGCGTCCGTGACCTGAAGGACGAATCGGGAGCAATCCGTGACACACGGAAGGTTTTGCCCAACTTTGACCCCTTGTGCCGGCGCGGATCATGACGGAGATTCCGACAGACGGTGGAAACCTGATCTCGGAGCCCCGTATGCATCCTTGGAAGGTCCTGACAGTGCCGCTGGCCACACTGCTCGTCGTGGCCCTGAGTGGAAACACGCCCGCGACGGCCGACGCACCGGCCATAAAGATCGAGAACAACGCCACCCAGCCCGTCTTCTCCCGCGCGGACGCCGTCAAGCAGACGGTGTTCGTCGAGGTCGAGGGCACCGACAGCGACAACGACGGCAAGCCCGACCGGGTCGCCGTCGACATCCTGCGCCCCAAGGAGACCGACCAGGGGCTGAAGGTCCCGGTCATCATGGAGGCCAGCCCGTACTACGCCGGCGGCAACGACGTTCCCAACCACCCCGTGGACGTGGACGCGAACGGCAACCCGCTGCCCGCCCTCGCCGCCGCCAGGAACAAGCTGGCCGCCGAGCCCTTCGACGGCTACTACGACAACTACTTCCTGCCCCGCGGGTACGCCATCGCGCTGGTGGAGAACCTCGGCAGCGGCCGCGCCACCGGCTGCCCCACCTCCGGCGACCGCAACGAGACGGCCGGCCCGAAGGCCGCGATCGACTGGCTGAACGGCCGCGCCAAGGGCTTCGACGCCGCCGGCAACCCGGTCGAGGCCACCTGGTCGACGGGCAAGGTCGGCATGATCGGCGTCTCGTACAACGGCACGCTGCCCAACGCGGTCGCCACGACCGGCGTCGAGGGCCTGAAGACGATCGTGCCGATCGCCTCGATCTCCAGCTGGTACGACTACTACCGCGCCAACGGCGGCGTGCTGGCGCCCGGCGGCTTCCAGGGCGAGGACCTGGACGTGCTCGCCAAGTACGTGCTGACCAGGCAGGACGGCCAGGCCGCCTGCGGCGCCCTGATCGACGGGATCACCACGGCCCAGGACCGGATCACCGGCGACTACAGCCCGATGTGGGACGCCCGCAACTACCTGAACGACGTCGGCAAGGTCAAGGCCAGCGTCTTCCTGGTGCACGGGCTCAACGACTGGAACGTCAAGACCAAGCAGTTCGCCCAGTGGTGGTACGCCCTGGCCAAGCGGCACGTGCCGCGCAAGATCTGGCTGCACCAGGGCACCCACATGAACCCCTTCAACCTGCGCACGGTCGAGTGGCTGCGCCAGCTGCACGGCTGGTTCGACTACTGGCTGTACGGGATCGACTCGGGCATCATGCGCGAGCCGCAGGCCGACGTGGAGATCGCGCCCGGCCAGTGGGCCCAGCACGCCTCATGGCCGCTGCCCGGCGCGGCCACGGTGCCGCTCTGGACGGGCTCGGGCTCGAAGCTGGGCCTGCTGCCCAGCCCGCGCTCGGCCAGGGAGTCGTTCGTGGACCAGAAGTCCAGGACGGCCGAGCAGCTGGTGGAGGCCACGGGCTCCGATCCGAACCGGCTGGCGTACGTGACCGGCGACCTGCCCGCCGACGTGCGGATCTCCGGCACCCCGACGGTGTCGGTGCGGGCCTCGTTGAAGGACGGCTCCTCGCCGTACCTGACGGCACTGCTGGTGGACTACGGCACGGACGTCCGCGCGAACGGCTCCCTGGTCTCGACCGGCCAGTCCTACTGCTACGGCGAGGGCTTCCCGGGTGACACGGGCTGCACGACGCTCAGGACGCTCGGCACCGCCACCACCCCGTACAAGATCGTCACCAGGGGCTGGCTGGACGTCCGCAACCGGCACCGCGCGGACCGGACCGAGGCCCTGCGCCCGGGCAAGGAGTACACGTTCACGTGGGACTTCCAGCCGACGGACTACCTGTTCAAGAAGGGCCACCGGCTGGGCCTCGTGATCATCTCGACCGACGTCGACTACACCCTGCGGTACCCGCCGGGCACGAAGGTCACGGTCTCGCCCGGGCAGTCGTCGCTGCGACTGCCCGTGGTCTTCGGCAAGCTGCTGTAGGGACTAGGCCATCGCGGTGGTGGTGACCGTGTCGAGCGGGCCGACCTCCCACAGCGCGGTCAGCGCCGTGGCGGCCATGACGCGCACACCCATCGCGATCGCCTTCTCGTCGACGTCGAAGGTGCCCTGGTGGATGTCGTACGTCACGCCGTCGGGCGAACGCGTGCCCAGGCGGGCGAACGCGCCGGGGATCGACTCGAGGTACCAGGCGAAGTCCTCGCCGCCGAGTGACTGCTGGGTCGGGACCACCGCGCCCGCGCCCAGCACGCGCTCGGCGGCCTCGGCCAGCATCTCGACGCTGACCTCGTCGTTGACGACCGGCGGCACGCCGCGCGTGTAGTCCATCTCGGCCTCCACGCCGTAGGCGCCGGCCACCGACTCCAGCAGCGACTTGATCAGGTCGGGGGCGGCGTGCCAGGCGCCCTCGTCGAGGCAGCGGACCGTCCCGGCGGCCAGGCCGTCGTCGGGGATCGCGTTGGCCGCCGTGCCGGCCTCGACCTTGCCCCAGACCAGGCTCAGCGAGGAGCGCGGGTCGACGCGGCGCGACAGGGCGGCGGGCAGCTCGGTGAGGATCTTGGCCAGGGCGAAGACCAGGTCGGCGGTCAGGTGGGGGCGGGCGGTGTGCCCGCCGGGGCCCGACACCCTGACGACCAGCTTGTCGCAGGCCGAGGTGATCGGGCCGGCCTTGAGCCCGACCTGGCCGACGTCCACGCGCGGGTCGCAGTGGAGGCCGAAGATGCGGTCGACGCCGCTGATGCCGCCCTGGGCCATGACCTCGAGCGCGCCGCCGGGCAGCTCCTCGGCGGGCTGGAAGATCAGCCGCACCCGGCCGGGCAGCAGGCCGGCGGCGGCCTGCTGGGCGAGGAAGAGCGAGGTGCCGAGCAGGACCGTGGTGTGCACGTCATGGCCGCACGCGTGGCAGACACCGGCCACGGTGGAGCGGTAGGACACGTCCTTCTCGTCCTGCAGCGGCAGCGCGTCGATGTCGGCGCGCAGCGCGACGGTCGGGCCGTCGCCGCTGCCCACGTCGCAGATCAGCCCGGTGCCGCGCGGGAGCACCGAGGGGGTCAACCCGGCGGCGGTGAGCCGCTCGGCGATCCGCTGCGTCGTGCGATATTCCGCGAAGGCCAACTCAGGGTGCATGTGCAGGTCGCGGCGGAACGCCACGAGATCCTGCTCGGTCTCCGCCAGGAACGCGTCGAGTTCCCCCCGAAGCTCACGTCCCCGCATATGTCACCGTCCCGTCCATGCCGCGCGCACCAATATGTCTGACCACCGCGGCTCATCCGCTGTGAAAGCTCGTCCATCCCGCCGTGGCCTCCCGGTCGAGCGGCACACTCGGCGGATCAAAAAACACACCCACTGGTAGGGGTGCGCGAGATCGTCAGCATGGGCTTTGCGTTCGTCAGTCGCGAGCGCCGCTGCAGCCCGGGAGCACAGCGGTCGGCCGTGAGCCCGATGGCGATGCTTCGACTTTATCGCCCCGGCGCAAGTTCGCGGTGACAGATACTCCAAAAGTTCCTGTGAGCATGTCCGTAACCCCAGGTGGTCACGGTCCGTGAACGTTCAGGTGATCCGGAAATGGTCACAACGGATCAGTAGATCATGACCCGATGCTGTTAGTTCAAACGTGGTCAGCGATTCCGAATCCTGTCACCTTCTGTCATGGTCATCACACTTCGACGATGGCTGCATTTGAGAAGAATGCGTGTTTCACTCGCAATATGATCACTAATATCCCGTTCGGGGAGAAGTATGCTGGGTTGAGCATCTTCAAGCCGAGCGAGGGGACCCTGGTGGTCGTACCCTCGCTCTCCCTTCCTCAGGATGAGCTCCGCCGGATCACAGGGGCCAGATCCTACGAGGAGCGGCTGCTGTTCCTGCTGCTCACGCTCCGCGAGCCCGGGGTCAAGGTGGTCTACCTCTCCTCCGCGCCCATCGATCCCGACATCATCGACTACTACTTCGCGTTCCTGCCGGATCCGGATGACGCGGCCAAACGGCTCACGCTGATCAGCCTCGACGACCCTTGGTCCCAGCCGCTGACCAAGGCCCTGCTCGCCCGCCCGGACGCGCTGGAGCAGGTGCGCGCGGCCATCGAGGGCGACGCCTGGCTGGTGCCGTTCGTCCTGAGCGAGCTCGAGGAGGAGCTCGCCTCGTTACTCAACGTCCCCCTCTACGGACCGGCCACCGCCCTCGCCTATTACGGCTCCAAGAGCGGGGCGCGCGAGGTCGGGCACGAGGCGGGCGTGCCGATGGCGCGGGGCTTCGGCGACGTCCGGCACGTGCTGGAGATCGAGGAGGCGATCGAGGCCCTGCCGGGCGAGCGGGTGATCGTCAAGCTGAACGACAGCTACTCCGGGCTCGGCAACGCGATCGTCACCAAGGCCGACCGGTCGCTGACCAGCTTCTCGGCCTCCGGCGAGACCTGGGCCAATTTCACCGCGAAGATCAGGGATCGGGGGGCGGTGGTCGAGGAGTTCATCGAGCACCGGCCGCTGTACTACCCGAGCGCGCTGGCCTGCATCACGCCGGGCGGCACCGCGCAGGTGCTGGCCACGCACGACCAGATCCTCGGCGGGCCCAACGGCCACGTCTACCAGGGCTGCACGTTCCCCGCTGCGCTCGAGTACCGGGCCGAGGTGGGCTCGTCCGCCGAGCGGATCGCCCAGGTGCTGGCCGATCGGGGCGTGGTGGGGATATTCGGCATGGACTTCTTCGCGCTGAAGGCCGACGCCGGGTACGCGGCGCTGCTGTGCGAGATCAACCTGCGGATCGGCGGCACCACGCATCCGTTCGGCGCCGCCGTGCTGACGACCGGGGCCACGTACGATCCGGCCACCGGCCTCCTCATGTCCGGAAATCAGCCGAAGTTCTACACCGCGACCGACAATTGCTCATCGACCTGCCTGCGCGGGCGCAGCCCCGGCGAGGTCGTGCGCATGGCCGATCGGCTCGGGGTCGGGTTCGACGCGGAACGGCGTACCGGCAACGTCTTCCACCTGCTCGGCGCCGTGCCCGAGCACGGGAAGCTGGGCTTCACCACGATCGGCGACTCCCGGGAGGAGGCGGACGAGCTGCACGCCCTCACCCGGCGTCTCCTGTGCGGCCCGTGACCCCCTTCTCGCGACTCCCGCGCAACCCCCGCCAGCCGATGATCCCCAGCACGATGGCGAGGATGATGTTCACCGCGATCAGGATTCCGTGCACCACGTAGAAGCTGGTCGGATGCCCGTCGGCCAAGTTAAACCCGAGGTTCACCCACTCGAAGATCATGAATGCGCCGAGGATGATGAGGAATCCGGCGATCTTTCGTGACATGAGCGCCTCTCTAGTATCGAAGGTGGATCAACGGGGGATGTGTCGCCACATGGGCATTCACTCGAAGCTACGCTGAGACCGCCATGTGGACGAAACTCGTGCCGGTCACGGCACTCATCGCCTCGGTCTCGCTCACCGGCGGGACCGCATATGCCGCTCCGACGACACCGGTCGGGGGTGAGGCGCTGGGCAGCCGCGGCCTGGTGACGCCCGAGGGCGTCAAGGAACCGCCCAAAACCCAGGCTACGTCGTACGTCGTCGCGGACGCGGACACGGGTGAGGTGCTCGCGGCCAAGGACCCACACGGGCGCTACCTGCCGGCCAGCACGCTCAAGACGCTGACCGCGCTCACACTCATTCCCAAGCTCGACAAGGACCGCAGGATCCGGCCCAGCGAGAACGCCTGCAACCAGGAGGGCACGGCGGTCGGCCTGTCGGTCAAGGCGACGTACAAGATCGACGACCTGTTCAGGGCGCTGATGATGTCGTCGGGGAACGACGCGGCCATGGCCCTGGCCGAGACGAACGGCGGCGTCGCCAAGACCATGAGCGACATGAACGCCACGGCCAAGCGGCTGCAGGCGTACGACACCGTGGCCAAGACGCCCAGCGGGCTGGACAAGCCGGGGCAGAGCAGCTCGGCGTACGATCTGGCGCTGATCGCCCGCGCCGGCCTCGCCAATCCCGCTTTCCGCGGATATATCAGTACGAAGACGTCCAAGTTCCCCGCGCCCAAGGGCTACTACGAGATCAGCAACCACAACAAGCTGCTCTGGCGCTACAAGGGCATGATCGGCATCAAGAACGGCTGGACCTCGAAGGCCCTGGGCAGCTTCGTCGGCGCCGCCACCCGCGACGGGCACACGATCGTCGTGAGCATCATGCGGCACGAGGGGTACTTCTGGGAGGAGGTGGCCAAACTGCTCGACTGGGGCTTCTCGGTCAGGGGCAAGGTCCAGCCGGTCGGCCGGCTCGTCGACCCGCTCCCGGCGGTCCAGGCCGCACCGCGCTCCTCCGCTCCGCCGGCCTCCAAGGTCACGCCCGCGGCCCAGCCGCCGCTGCTGGACACGGCCGCCTCCAAGCAGACCGACTCCACGAAGACGATCGGATCCGTGGTGATCGGCGGGGGGCTGCTGTTCGGGCTGGTCTGGCTCGGGTTCGGCATCCGCCGCCGGCGCGGCCGCTCAGGCTCCTGACGTGCCCTCGCGCACGGCCCAGCCGTCCGGGTTCCAGGACGGGACCGGGGTCGGAGAAGGCGGCGGGCAGCGGCCGGCGGTGGCCGTCCAGGCGGCGACGTAGAGCACGAGCCTGGCCGAGAAGTTGATCCAGACGAGCAGCCCGACGATGACGGCGAACGTCCCGTAGATCGGGTTGCTCAGCGTCTGCCCGAGCAGCAGCGTCGCCGCCTGCTTGAGCACCCCGAACCCGATCGCGCCCAGCAGCGCCCCCCTGGCGATCAGCCGGAACGGCCGGGTCGGCCGGTCCACCCACCCGAGCAGGATCAGGAACAGCAGCCAGTCGGCCGCCACGCTCGCCACCACGCCCGCGAGCCGCAGCCCCCAGGTGGCCAGCGCCGACTCGCTCCCGAAGACGAACTGCATGACCTTGTCCGTGGCCGTGGTGGCGAACCCGGCGACCAGCACGGACGCGATCATCGTGACCCCGATCAGGAGGATCGAGGCCAGGTCGCGGAGCTTGCCGACGAGGAAGCTGAGCGGCGGCGCGGTGGTCATCGACATCTCGCGCAGGGCCCCGCGCAGCGCGTCCAGCGCGCCGAGCCCGGCGTAGAGCAGACCGAGCAGACCGATGACCCCGGCCGTCTGCCTGGCCGTGGCGATGGCGTCGAGGTTGAGCTGGGTGGCGATGCCGGGCAGCCGCTCGACGATCGCCTTCTCCAGCGCGTCCCTGGTGGCCTCGCTGGTCGCCACCACGAACCCGAGCACCGCGTACGAGAGCGCCACGAGCGGGAAGAACGACAGGAACGCGTAGTAGGTGACGGCGCCCGCCAGCGTGTCGCCGGACTGGTGCTGGTAACGCCGCACCGCCCTGATCGCGTGGTCCAACGCCGGACGCCGTTCCCGCCAGCGTGTCACCTTGCGGCGGCCCCGGGCCTTGACCGCCTCGATCCGCTTCATCACGCTCGCCATCACGCGCCTCCTGGGGACCCACTACCCCGGCGCCGGGGCGACGATCAGGGGTTCGCCACCATATCCGCCGATTCGATCAGTGTGGAGAGGACCGCCGCCACGTCGTGGTGGAGCAGCCGCCCGTCACGCTTGACCACCCGGCCCCCGACCAGCACCGTGTCCACGGCGCTGGTGTCGGCGTTGAGCACGACGGCGCCGATCGGGTCGTGCGCCGCTGCCATGCCGAACGTGTCCGTACGCAGCAGCACGAGGTCGGCCTGCTTGCCCGGCCGCAGCGAGCCGATGACGTCGGCGAGGCCCAGCACCTGGGCGCCCTCGATGGTGGCCATGCGCAGCGCGTCGCGGGTGGTGAAGCCCATCCCGGCGCCGCCGGGGCGGCCGCGTTCGAGCAGGTGGACCGCCCGCATCAGGCTGAACAGGTCCCCCGGCGCGCAGACCACGGTGTCCGCGCCGAGGCCGGTCGGGATCCCCGCCGCCCTCAGCCGGCCGGTGGCGGGATAGCCGAGGCCCAGGTTCATCTCGTCCACGGGGGCGAGCGAGGCGGTGCCGCCGGCGGCCGCGATGCGCCGGAGCGCCTCGTCGGTGTAGTGCAGCGCGTGCACGAAGGTCGTGGGGGTGGCCAGGAGGCCGTTCGCCTCCAGGAACGCGAGCCCGCGCTCGGCGCTCTCCGGGCCGTGGCCGCCCAGGTGCGCGGTGACGGGAAGGCCGAGCTCGGCCGCCACGCGCCACTCCTCAAGCGAGCGCTCCTCCCCCACGATCTCCGGACCGAGCGCCGCGACCACCATCGTGACCAGCCCGGACGAGCAGAAGAGCGAGTCGTGGACCCGCCGGGTCTCCTTGGTCAGCTCGTCGGAATCGCCGCCGTAGCAGTAGCCGAACACGGCCCGGATGCCCGACTCGCCCAGCCCCCGCACGGCCGCGTCGGTGTGCTCCGGGCTGAACTGGACGTGCGACCAGTCGAGCAGCGTGGTGATGCCCGCGTCCAGGCACTCCAGCGCGCCCGCGAGGTTGCCCGCGTAGACGTCCTGGGGGCGGTGGCGGGGTGCGAGCTCGGTGAGGACCCGCCGCAGGTAGGTGTCGAACGTGATGTCGGGCGCGACGGCCCTGATGCCCGCCTGCCAGGTGTGGCGGTGGGTGTCGACGAAGCCGGGGAGCACGATCCGCCCGGTCGCGTCGATCACCTCCGCACCCGGGACGTCCGGCAGGCCGGGGCCCACTTCGGCGATGAGGCCGTCCTCGATCCGCACGTCCACCTGACCCAGCACGACGGGCTCGGGCTCGGTGTCCACGACGACGCCGTTCCTGATCAAGATCGTAGATGTCATGGCCGAAAGCTTAGTGAGAAGCTTTTAAGAAAGCAATATTGTGACAGGTATCCTCGATGGCGTGACACACGATGAGGTCGACGCGCTGGTCCCCCGCTGGAAGGACGCGGGCCTGTCGCCGTCGCTCATCGCCGCCCTGGAGCTCAGCAAGCGGACGGCGCGGCTCCATCTGCTGTTCGATCAGGTGGTCAAGGCCGAGCTGGCCGAGCTGGGGCTGACGTATGCCGAGTTCGACGTGCTGGCCGCGCTCAGCCGTGCGCCGGCGTACCGGATGAAGCCGAGCGAGCTGTCGAAGGCGCTGTTCCTGACGTCGGGCGGGATCAGCAACGTGCTGCAGCGGCTGGCGACGGCGGGATACGTCGAGCGCGAGGCCGACGCGGGCGACGCGCGCAGCCGCTGGGTGCAGCTCACCGAAGAGGGGCAGCGCGTGGCGGAGGCCGCGCTGGTGGCCTCGGGGCGGGCGACCGAGGAGGTGGCGGGCGGGATCCCGGACGAGGTCGTGCGCGAGGCGGCCGACGCGCTGCGCGAGGTCCTCTCCCGCCTCGGCCGCCGCCGCTTCCGCTGACCCCCGCTCAGGACGTGCCCGCGCGCCACCCGTGGCGGGCCGCCCAGCCGGCGATCGCGGCGGCGATGGCCTCCGGCTGGTCCTCGGAGGCGTGGTGGCCGGCCGGGCCGCAGTGCTCGACCTCCAAGGCGGCCATGTTCGCGGCGCACCAGGCGGCCGCCTCGGGCCCGATCAGCAGCGTCGGGGAGGAGTCGAAGGTCAGCAGCAGCTTGGGCACGTCAGAGCTGGCCCCGAGCCACTTTCCGTAACCCTCGACCCGCTCGGCCACGTCGGCGGGCTCGCCGTCCAGCGGCAGGGACCGCGCCCACTCCAGCAGCGGCCGCCTGCTCTCCCTGGTGGGGTACGGCGCCCGGTACGGCTCCTTCTCCTCCTCGCTCAGGCTCGTCAGCACGCCGCCCGAGAACGCCGTCTCCACGAGGAAGTTCTGGTCGAGCGCCAGCGCCTCCCCCTGGGCGCTCCGCAGCATCTCGGCGCGGGCACGCGGGGCCTCGCCCAGGTCGCTCCAGCTCATCGTGCGGACGATGCTCTCCATGAACGCCACCCCACGGACCCGCTCCGGGTGACGGGCGGCCCAGTCGAACGCGAGCGCGCCACCCCAGTCATGCCCGACGAGCACCACTTCCTCCAGCCCGAGCGCGTCGAACCACGCGTCGAGGTAACGGGCGTGGTCGCCGAACCGGTAGGGAATGTCCGGCTTCCCCGAGCGCCCCATGCCGATGAGGTCGGGGGCGAGCAGGCGGCCGTCCAGCCCCCGCAGCACCTTCCGCCACGCATGGGACGAGGCCGGGTTCCCGTGCAGGAACACGAAGGGCAGGCCGGCGCCGCCGGAGTCCTCGAAGTACATGGTCGAGTCGAGCACGTCGATCGTCGGCATGACGGTTCTCATTTCGTAAGTGCGACTAACGTTTATGGCACTAACGAAAGTACATCGTTAGTGCCACTAACGCAAGGGACTATCATCGGGAGCATGACGGACGACCTCAGGGCCACCCCCGCAGCGCTGCGGCTCCTGCCGAGCCGGACGCTGTCGCTGGTCGCGATGCACGCCGACCGGCTGGTCAACGAGGGTCTGGCCGCCGTCGACGCCCGCAAGTGGCACTACGCGGCGCTTGTCGCGCTCCGCGAGGCGGGCCCGGTGAGCCAGGCCGAGCTGAGCAGGCGCACCGGCATCTACCGCAGCGACATGGTCGCCGTCATCAACGAGCTCGCGGAGCGCGGCTTCGTCGAGCGCGCCCCCGACCCCGCCGACCGCCGCCGCAACGTCATCACCATCACCCCCGAGGGGATCCAGCAGGTACGACGGCTGCACACGCTCATCGCGAGCCTTCAGGACGAGCTGTTCGCCCCTTTGAGCCAACCGGAACGCGAGCAGTTGTCAGGTCTGCTGACCCGCCTCCTGGAGCATCACGCGCGCTCCGGCAGCTCCTCTGAGCAGGGCTGAATCCAGGACAGGCGATCTCCTGGAGCCCTAGCCTGTGGGATGTCGGGACCCACCCAGGAGGCCGCACGTCCATGTCCGAAATAGCCACCGGGCAGATGATCAGGCTCCAGCGCGAACGAAGGGGCATGAGCACCACCGCGCTGGCGACCCAGTCCGGCTGCACCCCCAGGCACATCGAGCTGATCGAGCACGGCAAACGAACCCCCTCGCTCCCCCTGCTGCGGGAGATCGCCAAAGTGCTGGGCGTACGCACCGCCGTGCTCTTGGGGGAGACCCCGCGCGACTCGCACGAGCCCAGCCGGCCGCAGATCAGCGACATCGAGCGGGCGTTGTTCACGTGGCGCTCGCTGGAGCCCGACATCGAGCCGCCCGACGCCGAACAGCTCTCCGAACGGGTGGCGGCGGCCCGCAGCGCCTGGTTCACCTCGGCGCACCGCTACTCGATCCTGATGGCGTCCCTGCCGTCCCTGATCTCCGACGCCGAGAACCTCGCACTCGCGGACACGCCGCAGGCCCACCGCGTCGCGTCCGACGCGTACATGCTGGCCAGGGGGGTGCTCAAGCACCTGCGGCGGGTCGATCTCGCGCATCTGGCCGCGGACCGGGCCATGAGGTTCGCGGAGGAGTCGGGGGATCCGCTGATCCGGGCGTGGGCGTACTGGAGCCTGGGGCAGTCGATGTTGTCGGACGACATGCACCAGATCGCGTACGACATCGGCCGGCGCGGCATCGAGATGCTGGAACCCCACGTCGCCGACGGCGACGAACGCCACGTCAAGGCGCTCGGCGCGCTGCACCTGCTGACCGCGATCGGCGCGGCGCGCGGGGGCGACGACGACGAGGCCAGGGAGATCGTCCGCGGGCCCGCGGCGCGGCTCGCTCAGCGCGTCGAGGACGGGGCCGACGTCTACGACCTGGCCTTCTTCGGGCCGACCAACGTCGCCATCCACATGGCCAGCATCGAGAACGACCTGGGGCGGCCGGAGGCGGTGCTGCAGATCGCCGACGACATCGACCTGCGGCACACGCCGTCCATCGAGCGGCGCGCCACCCACCTCAGCCAGGTCGCCCGCGCCTGCGAGGACGTGGGCGACGACGCCGCCAGCCTGCTCCACCTCCTGCGGATCGAGCGCGAATGCCCGGAGGAGCTGGACCACAAGCTGCTGCTGAGGGAGATGGTGCGGTCCCTGGCGCGGCGCGCGCGGCCGTC
Source organism: Nonomuraea sp. NPDC004186 (assembly GCF_053603495.1). Lineage (NCBI taxonomy): Bacteria > Bacillati > Actinomycetota > Actinomycetes > Streptosporangiales > Streptosporangiaceae > Nonomuraea > Nonomuraea sp. NPDC004186. The sequence continues at coordinate 72,799 of NZ_JBSGFQ010000037.1, forward strand.
GTGGGCGCCGGAGGTCCGCTACCTGGCCGAGCGCCACGGCATCGCGAACTGAGAGTTCGGGCCGGATGAACGGGGAGTTCTGCGGCCGGAGTTCGTCACGGAGCGGGGTGTTGATGCCACGCTGTGTTCATGACCACAGCGCCGAGTGCCGAGTTCGTCATGGAACGACTGCTTCAGGAGGCAACGCGGGAGTTCCCCGGGTGGTCGTTCCAGCGGGATCGTTCAGGCTGGACCGCCACCCACGGGGACACCCGCCTCACCCGCCCCAGCCTGGCGGCCCTGCGCGCCCTGCTCCGGCTCCACCGCAGCACCCGCCGGGGCTGACCGAGCCATCGCAGCGGCCCGCCGGGACCTCGGCGACCCTTGAGCCTCGACTACCGGCCGGGACCTTCCGCGACTCCGGCACCTCAGCGACCGGGTCGGCCGAGCACCTTGGCGGCGAAGGAATCGATGACGGCGGCGACCTCACCGGGGGCCTTGGCGTGGGCGGAGTGCCTCTGCCCGCGCATCACCACCCGCTCCACCCGCGGCATCACCCGCTCCAGCGCGTCGAGCCGCTCCCCGAGATGCGCCGGACTGCGATCACCGCCGAGCAGCACGGTGGGCACCTCGATCCCCGAGTAGGCGTCGAGCCGCACGCCGAGCGAGTCCATGCCCACGTTGTCCTCGATCTGCGACGGAACGAGCGCCCGCATCCTCGGCACCACCGTCACGAACACCCCGGCCAGTAACGCCACCCACGCGGGAACCCGCACGGAACGCCGCAGGAAAACCCTCAACGCCTTCCCCGGCCGACCGGCCGCGATCGCCGCCCGAGCCCGCGCGTGCACCTCACCGTGCGGCCCGCCGAGTGGCGCCCCGATCACGGTGGGCGGCTCGTACAGGACCGCCCCCGCGAAGGCCGACGGGTCGGCCACCAGGGCCTCCAGCGCGATCACGGCACCCGAGGAATGCCCGACGAGCACCATCGGCCCGCCACCCAGCGCCGCCACCACGGCCAGGACGTGCTCGACCTCCTGAGCGACCGTGCAGGAGGCGCCGTCGAGATCGAGCCGGTACCGCCGCCGGTGCAGCCGCACGACCCGGTAGCCCGCGGCGAGCCGCGCGGCCACCTCCCGCCAGGACGAGCCGTCGTCGAGGCCGGGATGGAGAACGAGAACGATCGGCCCCTGCCCCTCATCGACAGCCCGCGCCTCGGTCCCGTCGGCCGTCATCACGCTGATCATCAGCCACCCCCTTAGCGTCGCTAAGGCAAATTTAGCACCGCTAAGGCCGCACGACTACTGGGTGCCGTATCGCCTCGCGTCGTGGGCGTTGCCTGGTGCCGGCCGGTGGCGGCGGATGGCCTCACCTACCGGCCGCGACCGGCTCGGCGTCGGGGCTGGCAGCCGGTGCGGCGGCGCTGCGCAGTGGGACCTGGCGGATGAACAGGGCCAGGATGACGCCGACGGCGGTCACCGCCGCGCCCCAGGTGAACAGGGTGGTGATGCCGTCGGTGACGGCTTGCTGGAACAGGTGCCGGGCTGCCTCGGGCAGGGCACGCAGCGCTTGCGGGGTCATCGAGACGGCGGAGGCGGCCACGCCCTGCCCGGCCGGCCCGGCGGCTGCCAGGGAGTCGGCCAGTTGGCTGGTGTAGACGGCGCCGAGCAGGGAGACGCCGAGCGAGCTGCCCATGTTGCGCAGGAAGGTCGACACCCCGGTGCCTGCGCCCATGTCGCGCAGGTCGAGGCTGTTCTGGGCGATGAGGGTGCTGGTCTGCATCAGCGCGCCCATGCCGGCGCCGAGGACCACCATGTAGAGGGCCGTCATCGTGGTGGTGGTGTCGAGGCCCACGGTGGCGAACAGTGCCAGGCCGACGGTGACGAGGATGGAGCCGATGATGGGCAGCGATTTGTAGTGCCCGGTCTTGCTGATCAGTGAGCCACCGGCCAGGCTGACGATCATCGCGGCGATCATCATGGGCATGAGCAGCAGGCCGCTGTTGGTGGCCGAGGAGCCCTGGACGAACTGCTGGAACTGCGGCAGGAAGCCCGTGGCGCCGAACATGGCGAAACCCGAGATGAAGGCGACGGCGCCGGCGAGGGAGAAGTTGCGGCTCTTGAAGACTCGCAGCGGCATGATCGGCTCGGCTGCCCGCCGCTGGACGATCACGAAGGCGACGAACCCGGCCACTGCCAGCGCCGCCAGGCCAAGGATCTGCGGCGAGCTCCAGTCATACTGGGTGCCGCCCCAGCTGGTGATGAGCACCAGTGCGGTGATCCACACTGTCAGCAACGCGGTGCCCCACCAGTCGATCACGGCCTTGCCGGTGCCCTTGGGCAGCTTGGCCAGGGTGATCCAGCACAGGACCAGGGTGACGGCGCCGAGCGGCAGGTTGACGTAGAAGGCCCAGCGCCAGCTCAGGTTGTCGGTGATGAAGCCGCCGATGAGCGGGCCACCGATCATCGCCACCGGCATGGCGGCCATCATCACGCCCTGGTACTTGCTGCGGTCCCGCGGCGGGATCATCTCACCGATGATCGACAGCACGCCGACCATCAGGCCGCCCGCTCCCAGGCCCTGCAGCGCGCGGAAGCCGATCAGCTGCGCCATGTCCTGTGACATCCCGCACAAGACCGAGCCGAGCAGGAAGAGCGCCACGGCGGCGACGAAGACGATACGCCGGCCGTACAGGTCGCCGAGCTTGCCCCAGATCGGCGTGGCCACGGTGGAGGCCAGGACGTAGCCGGTGGTCACCCACGCCAGGTGGTTCAGGCCGCCCAGATCGCCGACGATGGTCGGCAGCGCAGGGGCGACGATCATGTTGTCCAGCATCGCCAGCATCATGGCGATGACCAGGCCGCTCATGGTCACGAGGATTTGGCGGTGGCTGAACCCCAGTCCGGCCTGCTGCCCCGTCACCGGGGGACTCGTCGCGCTGTCTCCTGCCATCATTGCGCTCCCATCGATGCAATAGAACTTACCGGTCGGTCGGCAAGCTTACTTGCTAACCGGCCGGTAAGCAATTGCACGGCTGCCCTCCTCGCCGGCATCTGGCGCGGCACTGGGGTCATTGCCCGCCGAGGTCGCCCATCCGGGCCCGCATGTCGGCTGCGGTGTTCTCGTGCGGGAACGGCTCGTCGGGAACCGGGAGGTCGAGTGCGGCGCACAAGGGCTGCCAGCCGTCGGCCGGCTGCCATTCCAGCAGCCGGTGCGCCGGCACGGTGGCGCGGACCTCAGCGAGGTGCCGCTCGTAGGCCGCGATGACCTTGTCGCGGTCGTGGGGGTCGCCGAACGCGCCGCCGAACAGGGCCCGGATCATCTCCTCCATGGCGCGGGCCTGCTCCGGGGTGCCACCGGCGTCCATCGGCGGCCGCGCGCCGGCGAAGTCGCCGCGCGTCAGGCGGCGCGCCCCTTCCAGCACCGTCCGGTCCATGCTCTGATACCAGCGCTCGGCACTTTCCCGCCGGGACAGCAGCACCAGCGCGTCCGGGAACTCGGCGGACAGTTCCCGCCAGAACCACGACATCGGCCAGTCCACCCCGGCGGCGTATCCTGCGAGGAACCGCTGCCAGTCAGGCATGACACCCGCGCAGGCGTCGCGCCAGACCGCGGCGTCGTCCGGCCGCCCGAACAGGTCCCGCATGTGGTAGCAGGGCGCCCCGAGCAGCCGTTCCAACGCCGCCTTCAGCGACGTCGTCCCCGTACGCGGAAATCCCGCTCCCACAACTCGCAAACTCATGCCAGCCCTTCCTTCCTCGATCACGGCGACCCCAGTCGCCTCCGGCTGGGCCAGGTCATCAAACACCCAAGCTCCGCCCCGGAGGTGGTTGCCTACCGGCCGGTTAGCAAGCTACTTGCCGACCGGCCGGTAAGCAAGTGGGTGTAGACTTTCCGGAGAGCTGAGCCTGGGAGCAAGAAGAGCGATGCCAAAGACGGAACAGGCCACGGCCCCGCGGCGCAAGGGCAGCCAGACGCGGGGTGAGATCCAGCAGGCCGCGCTGTCGCTGTTCACCGAGCGCGGCTACGACGCCACCTCGATGCGCGAGATCGCCGAACAGATCGGCATCACCAAGGCGGCGCTCTACTACCATTTCGACAGCAAAGAGGCGATCATCCTCAGCCTCTTCCAAGACAACATGCGCGCCCTCGACGATCTCCTGGACTGGGCCGCAGGCCAGGCGCTCACCCCGGAGCTGTCCTCCGAATTCCTGGGCCGCTGGATCGCTCTGAGCGGCGGACGGGGACTGCGGGTCATGCGGTTCGCCGCCGCCAACCATGCCACCCTGCGCAAGGTGATGCCACTACGGGACGGTGGCCCGCTGGAACGGATAGGCAGGGCCACACAGCTCCTCCTCGGCCCCGACGCGCCGCTGACCGACCGGCTGCGCGTCCGGATGGCCCTGCTCAGTGTGCACAACGCCGTGCTGGCCGCCCAGGGCACCGAGGCCACGGACGACGACATCCTCGCCATCGCCACGCAAGCTGCGACGCTGCTGGTCGGCGATCTGTTCCCGGCGCCGCGGCTCCCCGTCCCCGAGTAAGCACGCAGGACGTGGCGACCGGTTGTTCGATCTCTGGCGCCACTCCGACGACCCGCACGCCCGCCTGCCTCGCTCTTCGGGCGTGAAGTCGTCGAACAGTGCCGCCGCCGATTGTGATGGTCCGAGCTCACCCGCGCGGGAAGCGCCCGTGCTGCGTGAAGTACTGCCAGGAGACGTTGGTCAACGGCACCCCTACTGCTCGTCCGGTGGTGAATCCTCCGCGGTTCGCAGGTGTGCCGCGTCCTGGTACGCCCGGATCACGGCGGCGATCATGGCGAGCAGCGCGACGGCGGGCGCGACGAGCCAGCCGATCTCCCCGGAGACGTACCAGGCGGGAATCAGCTGCGCGGCAGCCAGGTAGACCCAGAAGCCGGGCGTTCCGGGGACTCTCAAAACCGGCTCTCCCATACGTACCAGGGACCCCGGATATGCGTGTATCCGGTGTGGGACTCGTCCGGCGGCTCACCGCCGGGGCTCCACGCGAAGCCATAGCGGTCGAGGAACCCGGTGTCGCTCACCAGGAAACGAGCCCCGCCCTCGATCCGCTCGATCGACGTCAACGGGTAGAGCCCCGCCCATTGGTCGTCGTGCCCGCCGGCCTCGTCCCCCGAGGCGACCGTCCGGGCGAGCTGCTCCAGGCTCGCCTCCGAGAACGCGAACCGGGCGGCGAAAGGCCGGTCGGTATACACCAGGCCGACCACGGCCACCCCGATGACCGGCGCGCACGCCCAGCGCAGCCAGTGCCGTCGCAGCCCGGCGCGACCGTCCGAACGCAGCAGGCCCACCAGGAACCGGGCGGTCCAGACGACGACCGTGGCGAGCCCCAGCAGCAAGCCCGTCAACACCAGCGGGAAGGGACCGCCGCCCGGCAGGCTCCAGTGGTTCAGGATGATCAGCGCGAGCAGGACGACCAGGGGAAGCAGCACCTTGCCAGGCGGACCGATCAGGATCCGGGTGAGCTCCGGTAACGGAGGTTGCGCGGTGGCATCGTCGGACACGCCGCGAGCGTATCGCGGCGTGCCCGCTACAACGTGGGAGAAGCTACTGGCCCGGGTGGAAACGCACAGCCTGGGCGAGTCCGCCGCCAGGCGCCAGGCGCCCGACCTTTGACCGGTGCATAGGACCAAAGACCCAGTGCCGTCGTCCTCGCGAAGGAGCCGCCGGTCCATACCTGCGCCCGATTCACAGTCGTCCGGAGGCCGTTGAAGATCAGAGCATGCGAAGACTCACCGCATTGTTGTTAGGACTCATCTCGCCGCTCGCCTTACTCACGCCGGTCTCGGCCGCCACCACGCGGGCCACGCAGCCACGGGACACGATCTCGTGGGCGCCGTGTCCGGAAGAGCCGGCCGTCGAGTGCGGAACGCTCACCGTGCCCATCGACTGGAACCAGCCGTCGAGCGGCACGTTCGAGGTGGGTGTCGCCCGCCGCAAGGCCACCGATCCCGCGGCCAGGATCGGCGCGCTCGTGCTGGGAGCGGGCGGCCCCGGAGGATCCGGGGTGAGGCTGGTCTTCGGCAGCCCGTACACGTTCAGTCCCGAGATCCTGCGCCGCTTCGACATCGTCGGCCTCGACCCGCGAGGCACCAACCGCAGCCACCCCGTGGTCTGCTCCACGGACGTGATGATGCAGGCCCCGGATCCGCTCCTGAAGAGCCAGGCCGACTTCGACAGGATGCTGGCCTACAACGACCGCCTGCGTGCCGACTGCCGGGCCCGTACCGGCCCGCTCTTCGACCACGTCGACTCGCTCAGCACCGCGGCCGACCTCGACGCCTTCCGCGCCGCGCTCGGCGAGGAGAAGCTGACCTTCTGGGGCGGCTCCTACGGCACCCTCCTCGGCCAGTTGTACGCCGAGCGTTACCCGTCGCGGGTCCGCGCCTTCGTGCTCGACAGCACGATGGACCACAGCCTGGGCACGCGGGGTTTCATGGACACGGAGACCTGGGGCGCGCAGGACGCCTTCAACGAGTTCGTGGCCTGGTGCGACCGCGACAGCCGGTGCGTCCAGCACGGCAAGGACGTCAGATCGATCTGGAAGGGGCTGCTGGAGCGCGCCGACCGCGGCGAACTGCCCGTCCCGGGAGAGCCGGACACCAAGGTGACCGCGTTCATGCTGATCCGCGAGGCCCTGGGCGCCTTCTACGATCCGGCCAACTGGCAGCCACTCTCCCAGCTGCTCGCCGATCTGGAGGCCGGTGAGACCCCGCGCCCGGGCGCGTTCCCCTTGGCGATCGACCGGACGCAGGAGGTCAGCCCCAACCCGTTCCAGGTCTTCTGCCTGGACTTCCGGCTGCCCGTACGCGACTACCGGGAGTTCAGCAAGCACCTGCGCCGCCTGGCGAAGATCGCGCCCGACATGCGTTACAGCCCGCTGGCGATCGGTCCGGTCATCTCGTGCCTCGGCCAGCCGGACCCGATCCCCAACCCGCAGCACCGCCTGAAGGTGCGGACGAACACGCCGCTGCTGGTCCTCAACTCCCTGCACGACCCGGCCACCGTCTATCCGTGGTCGCTCAGCACGACCCAGCAGCTGGGCCGGTCGGGCCGGCTGCTCACGTACGAGGGTTGGGGTCACATCGCCTACGGGCGTGGAGCCTGCACCACGGGGGCCGTCGACACCTACCTGATCGCGCGGACCCTCCCGGCGCCGGGGACCCGTTGCCCGGCTGTCCCACCTGCCGAGGTCCAGACGCTCAGGGAGCCCGTCTCCCCGCTGCCCGGAACGCCTGGCTGGATGGGCCTCTTCAAATGATCTTCGGGTGATCTCGTGATGAGGGGTGGCTCGTGCGCGTACGAGCCACCCCGCTGTCGACTGTCACGCAGAGCAGGGGAACGCCGATGGGGAACCGCCGGCGGCGGCTGAGCACTATTGGTCGGCGACCTGGTGGTACGAAAGCTCGTAGAGGTGCCCGCCTTTGATCAGGATCGAAATCTCCACCGGTCGCTGGAAGTCGCTGTAGATGACCCGGAACTGCCGGAAAACCGGTACATCGGCCGACAGGTCCAGGCCCTCTACTTCGTTCACGGTGGGTTGCCGGACAGAGATGCGATCATCGAAATACCGCTCGGGAAACCCAAGGCCCGCCAGGACCCGCGGTGCGCCACCGCGGATCTTCTTGCGGCTTGCCAGGGGACTCCCAGCAGCGATGTCCACGGGATAGAACGACCACGAGAGCTCAACGGGCTCGCCGTCATGCAGCAACAGCCGATGACGCATGATGACGCTGCCACCGGGAGACATCGCGAATGCCGCGGCGACATCGTTGGGCGGCTCCACCTCGCCGACGTCGAGCAGTTCGTAGCTGTAGCCACGCGGGCCCGGGGACTTGTACGGGGTGGCTTCGACAACGAATTGCCGTCCCTCTCGGACGAACACCCCTTTACCAGCATGGCCGCGTACGAATCCCTCGTCCTTCAGTGATTGAAGGGCTCGTTGAATCGTCGCGTTGGCCGCCTCGAAACGCGCGACCATCTGGGGTGTCGAAGGAAGTTGCTCGCCCGGCTTCAGTGCGCCGGACATGATCTCGGCTCGCAGCTCCGCGGCGATCTGCTGATGACGAGGACGTGGGTCCGGGCGCCTTGCCAAGGGTCAGATCTCCTCGTTAATGATCATTCTGTAGCGTAGCTCACGCCCGTCGGCGACCATCGTCATGACGGTGGCCTCGATCGGCATTCCAGTGTCCGTGCGCAACACTCTAGTGAGGACCATCACCCAGTCTTCCGGGTGGATATCAAGCGCATCCTGTTCAGGCTTGGTCGAAGGACGGGCCGTTACCGACTCCTCAGCGCTATGGGGCCGGTAACCCAGTTCGGCCAGCGCGGTGAGGGCCCCACCTGGAATCTTGCGCTCTTCGGCCAGCCGCGTGCCGCGGGCGATCGACGCCGGATAATAGGAGTCGGCCAACTCCGTCGGCCGGTCGTCGAGGAGCACCAGCCTCCGCCGGATGACCGCCGCCCCCTCGGGACCGAGGTCGAGCGCATCAGCCACTTCGCGGGGAGGGCTCGCCTCTTCCACGGCTCGCAGACGGTTCGTACCGACGTGACCATGCGCGGCCGCTTCCTCCGTCCAGGCATCCGCTTCGCCCGGCCGCCGCGGCCTTACGTAAGGGGTGGAGACGCTGGCCCAGCCTGGGTCTGGCATGTGCTCCTCCATCGAGACGAAAAGGACCACCAGCACGCCACTATCCGGTTCGTACGTGGCGCCTGGATCAAAGCGTACTCAGGTCAGCGTCAACTCTACCTTGTCGCCTTTCGGGAATGGCATTAAGGTTGTCCTGGGCGACCAAGGCTTGGATCCCAGGGACGGGCACGGTTTCAGCACTGAACGGCCCCTGATCAGGAATCGAGGTCCACGCAGTGATGGCTTGTCTTTACCGCACCGGCAGGCAGGCGACCGGAAGGGTGGGGCGATGACGGGCACCGAGCAGGACGGCGTCGTTCCTCCGGTGGGTCAGAACATGCGTCAGGTCGTCGCGCAGGCGGCGCTCCTACAGGACTGGGCAGGTCGCCAGCTTTCGACCTTGAGAAGCACCTATCCAGCATGGGACATCGGACGCGAGCGTGATGTGTCCGGTCAGATGTGGTGGACCGCCAGGCTGCGCCAGCAGCTCAGCCTCGACATGGTGGCGGCTGGGGTGCTGCAGACCGTCCGGCAGCCGGACGCCATTGCGCTCGCGGCAGCACTGGCCTGGCAGACGGCCTTCTTGCAATACGCCCGGGCCCGCGTCGCACCACGGTGAGCATGCTGGTCCGAGGAGTCCAAAGCCAAAGATCCAGCCTTGCGCAAGGAAGCCATCTCGCGGCCTCATAGGTCCGGCAAGAAGAGATCCGAACGGACTCTATGGGTCTGAGCCCGGACGCCATGAGCCGGCGCGGCGGTGCTTCCCTTCGACCGGTCCCACCGCCGCGCCACAAGATCTCCCGCAGTCCTCCGGAGTTGCTGCCGGAGGCCCCGCCTGTCCGGGTCGGGCGGGGCCACTCTTCTGCCGCCGCGTGACGGGCATAGCCTGCGGAATCGCACCTTTGGCGTCGACGAACCGCGCTCGGGCGACAGGGCGGCCTTGGGCGATAGCGCGGCCGAAGGCCGCCGGAGGGAGGGCAGCCCGAGCGTCAGCGAGGACCGCTCGGGGTGGGCTCCAGGAGGCCCACCCGGTAACCGGGCAACGGGCGGGCGATGGCGCCGCGAGGCGCGGGGGTTGCGCCGCCAGGCGCCCAAATGAGGACGCCTGAGCCCCGAGCGCGAAGCGCTCCCCGCGAAGACCTTTGGCCCGGGGCGGGGTCCAGCAGGCCCACCCGGTGACCGGGCAACGGGTGGGTGGAGCCGCGCGACCTACAGCGTGGGGAGGAAGCCGACCTTGTCACGAACTTCGGCCATGGTCTGCTTGGCCACCGCCGCGGCGCGCTCGGCGCCGATGGCGAGCAGGCGGTCGAGCTCGGCCTCGTCCGACAGCAGCTTCTCCGTGCGCTCCCTGATGGGCGTGAACGTGTCCGCCACCGCCTCCGCCACGTCCTTCTTGAACGTGCCGTAGCCCTGCCCCTCGTAGCGGGCCACGAGGTCGGGGATGGGGGTGCCGGTCAGGGCCGACTGGATGCGGAGCAGGTTGGAGATGCCCGGCTTGTTCTCCTCGTCGAACAGCACCTCCGAGCCCGTGTCCGTGACCGCCCGCATGACCTTCTTGCGCAGCGGGCCGGGCTGCTCCAGGACGTCGAGGATGCCGGCGGGGCTCGAGGAGGACTTCGACATCTTCGCCGTGGGGTCCTGGAGGTCGGTGATCTTCTCGACCTCCTTGAGGATGTACGGCTCGGGCAGCGTGAACGTGTCGCCGAAGCGGTGGTTGAAGCGCTGGCCCAGGTCGCGGGTGAGCTCCAGGTGCTGCTTCTGGTCGGCGCCCACCGGGACCCGGTTGGCCTGGTAGAGCAGGATGTCGGCGGCCTGCAGGATCGGGTAGGTGAAGAGGCCGACGCTGGCCGCGCTCTCCCCGAACTTGGCCGACTTGTCCTTGAACTGGGTCATCCGGCCCGCCTCGCCCATGCCGGTGAGGCAGATCAGGATCCAGGCGAGCTCGGTGTGCTCACGTACGTGCGACTGCACGAAGACCGTGGACTGCTCCGGGTCGAGGCCCGCGGCGAAGAGCTGGGCGGCGGCGACGCGAGTGCGGCGGCGCAGCGCGGCGGGCTCGGTCGGCACGGTGATCGCGTGGAGATCGACCACGCAGTAGAAGGCGTCGTGGGTCTCCTGCAGAGCAACCCACTGGCGGACGGCACCCAGGTAGTTGCCCAGGTGGAAGGAGTCCGCTGTGGGCTGGATGCCGGAGAGTACACGAGGTCTGGCCATAGCACGCAATTGTGTCAGGAATCTTGCTCGGGCGGCGACTCGACCGCCGGGCCGCGTTTCACTCTCACCCTGGCGATACGGCGCCCGTCCAGCTCTGTGACAGTCATCTCAAAACCCGATATTTCCACCTTTTCCCCCACGACCGGCACATGCCCCAGCATCGCCATGACAAATCCGGCAAGCGTCTCATAAGGGCCGTCCGGCAATCGGATGCCGGTCTCGGTGGCGAAGTCGTTGAGGTTCGTGAGGCCGTCGATCTCGATCTCACCGGCGGGCAGGACCACGACGTCCTCCTCCTCGTCGTACTCGTCCCTGATGTCCCCGATCAGTTCCTCGACCAGGTCCTCCAGGGTCACGATGCCCGCCGTGCCGCCGTACTCGTCCACCACGATCGCCAGGTGCTGGCCCTCGTCGCGCATCTCGTTCAACGTGCTGAGCAGCCGCTTCGAGGCAGGCACGAACTTGGCCGCGCGGATCGGCACCACCGCGCTGATCGGCTCGGTCCGCCCGTTGAGCTCGGGGTCCAGCAGGTCCCGTACGTGTACGAACCCGATGACCTCGTCGTACGTCTCCCGATAGACGGGGAAGCGCGAGTGCGGCAGCCCCGCCGCGAGGCGGGCCGCCTCGTCCAGCGGCGTCTCGGCGTCCATGAACTCGACCTCGGTACGCGGCAGCATCACCTCCCTGAGCTGCCGTTTCCCGGCCGCGAACACCTCGGCGATCAGCTTGCGCTCGTCGGCGGTGAGGTCGGTGTGCCCGACCACCATGTCACGCAGTTCCTCGGTGGTGACCTCTTCGCGGTCGGCCTCCGGATTGCCCCCGAGCAGCCGGACCACGAGGTCGGTGGACTTCGACAACATCCAGATGATCGGCCGCGACAGGGACGCGATCCGGTCGAGGAACGGCGCCACGTACAACGACAGCCCCTCGGCCCGCTGCAGCGCCAGGCGCTTGGGCGCCAGCTCGCCGAGCACGAGCGACACGTACGAGATCGCCAGCGTCACCAGCACGAGGCCGAGCACGGGGGCCACGGCCTTGGGCACCTGCCACTGCTCCAGCACGGGCACGAGCTGCGCGGCCAGCCGGTCGGCGCCGAACGCGGCCGACAGCATGGTGGCGACGGTGACGCCGATCTGGACGGCGGACAGGAAGCGGTTGGGGTCATGGGCGAGTTTGGCCACCCGCTCGCCGCGGCGGCCCCGCTGGGAGAGCTTGCGGACCTGGCTTTCCCGGAGGGAGACCATGGCGATTTCGGCGGCGGCGAAGAACCCCCCGATCAGGATGAACACCAGAACCAGGGCGATGTTGGCCGCGAGGGTGTCAAACATGGTGGTTGGCAGCGTACTCGGCGGCCTTCGCGCGTATGCTGGGCGGCGAGCCGTACAAAATCCAACATATTTGAACAGGAGTACACATGAGACTATTGGTCACCGGGGGTGCCGGATACGTCGGCAGTGTCGTGGCGGCGCAGCTCATCGAGGCAGGGCACGAGGTGACCGTACTCGACGACCTGTCAACCGGGCATCAGGACGCGGTGCCGGAAGGTGCCCGATTTGTCCAAAAAAGCATCACCGAGGCACAGGACGTGCTCGACGGCATGGACGCGGTGCTGCACTTCGCGGCCAAGTCGCTGGTGGGCGAGTCGGTGGAGAAGCCGGGCCTCTACTGGGCGCACAACCTCGGCGGCACGCTGGCCCTGCTCGACGCCATGCGGGACAAGGGCGTGAGCAGGATCGTGTTCTCCTCGACCGCGGCCACGTACGGGGAGCCCGAGCGCTCCCCCATCGAGGAGGACGACCCCACGCGCCCGACCAACCCCTACGGCGCCTCCAAGCTGGCCGTCGACACCGCACTGAGCGCGTTCGCGGCGATCCGCGGGCTGGGCGCGGTGAGCCTGCGCTACTTCAACGTGGCCGGCGCCTACGGCCGCTACCGCGAGCGGCACACGATCGAGACCCACCTCATCCCGAACGTCCTGAAGGTCGCGACCGGCGAACGCGAGTCCGTGAGCGTCTTCGGCACCGACTACCCGACGCCCGACGGCACCTGCGTGCGCGACTACGTTCACGTGTCCGACCTGTCGCGGGCGCATCTGCTGGCGTTGGACGCCGTCACGCCGGGCGAGCACAAGATCTACAACCTGGGCAGCGGCACCGGCTTCACCGTCCAGGAGGTGATCTCGGTCTGCCGCGAGGTCACCGGGCACGAGATCCCGGCCGTGGTCGCGGACCGGCGCCCCGGCGATCCCGCCGTGCTGGTCGCCTCGTCCGCCAGGATCCAGCGGGAGCTCGGCTGGAAGGCCGAACGACCCGCGCTGCGTGACATCGTTTCTGACGCGTGGGACGCGCTTTCCGCAAATGCGTGATGCGGCACCGGAAAATGTGCTGTGATACCGAAATGTGAGGAACTTTTCACCAAGGGTCACGAAGCTGCTCTTCGGTGTCCTCATCGTGACGGGTAGTCTCCTGGCCGCCGCCGGCGTGATCTTCGCCACCCCGCCGGCCGTCCCCGCCGTGCAGCCCGTGTTCTGTCCGCCCTGAAGCCCCCCGCCTCGCGCGGGGGGCCGGGCCGGTCGTCAGATGAGGCCGAGCTCCTTGACCGCGTCGCGCTCCTCCACCAGCTCGCGCACGCTGGCGTCGATCCGGTCGCGGGAGAACGCGTCGATCTCGAGCCCCTGGATGATCTCGAACTTGCCGTTCGCCGCACGCACGGGGAACGACGAGATGAGCCCCTCGGGCACGCCGTAGGAGCCGTCGGAGACGACGGCCGCGGAGGTCCACTCGGTGCCGTTGACCCAGTCGTAGACGTGGTCGATCGCCGCGTTGGCGGCCGAGGCGGCCGAGGAGGCGCCGCGGGCCTCGATGATGGCGGCGCCGCGCTTGGCCACCGTCGGGATGAACGTCTCGCGCAGCCACTCGCCGTCGACCTGCTCGGCCGCGATCTTGCCGCCCACCTCGGCGTGGAACAGGTCGGGGTACTGCGTCGCGGAGTGGTTGCCCCAGATCGTCATCTTCTTGATCTCGGTGACCGGCACCTGGAGCTTGGCGGCCAGCTGGGACAGCGCGCGGTTGTGGTCGAGCCGGGTCATCGCGGTGAAGCGGTCGGCGGGCACGTCGGGCGCGTTCTGCTGGGCGATGAGCGCGTTGGTGTTGGCCGGGTTGCCCACGACCAGGACCTTGATGTCGTCGGCGGCGTGGTCGTTGATCGCCTTGCCCTGGGGGCCGAAGATGCCGCCGTTGGCGCCGAGCAGGTCGCCGCGCTCCATGCCGGCCTTGCGCGGCATGGCGCCGACCAGCAGCGCGACGTTGGCCCCGGCGAAGGCGACGTTGGGGTCATCGGTGATCTCGATGCCGGACAGCAGCGGGAACGCGCAGTCGTCGAGCTCCATCGCGGTGCCCTCGGCCGCCTTCACCGCCGCCGGGATCTCCAGCAGGCTGAGCTTGACCGGGACGTCGGCGCCGAGCAGCTGCCCCGACGCGATGCGGAACAGCAGTGCGTAACCGATCTGACCGGCGGCTCCGGTGACGGTTACCTTGACGGGCCCGTTGGCTGACGACGCCATGGCCTTCCCCTCACTCGCAGGATATTCGTTGACTTTGGGATGCTACCTGCTCGTCATCCACAGCTTTCCATCGCGGGCACCTTCAGCTCCGGATCGAATTCGACCTTGGCGAAGTACTTGCTCAGAAGCTGCTTCATGAAGCCCGTGCGATAGAGGTCGGCGATGACCGCCTTCACCGCCTTGCAGGTCTTCACGTCGCCGTTCTTGATGCCGACGGCGTACCGCTCGTTGTTGAGCTTGGCGCCGACGATCTTGTAGCGCATGTTCTCGCGGGCGGCGAACCCGGCCAGGATCAGGTCGTCGCCGGGGATCGCGTCCACCTTGCCGTCGCGGAGCAGCTGCATGCAGACGGCGTAGTCGCCGGCCGAGACCGGCTCGACCTTCACCTTCTGCTGCACCTCGCCGACGGACGGGCTGTCGGGCGCGCAGAGCTTCTTGCCCTCAAGGTCGTCCACGGAGTCGATGCCGCTGCCCGCGCGTACGAGGACGTCGTGGTGCGCCACGTAGTACGGCCCCGCGAACTGGGTCTCGGACCGGTCGACGGAGTAGGTGGCCACGACCAGGTCGACGCTGCCTTCGGCCAGCGCGTCGGCCCGGTCGCCCCTGCTGACCTTGACGAGCGCGGTGTCCTTCGCTCCTAACTCGGCGGCGATGCGCTTGGCGACCTCGACGTCGAAGCCCTGGAAGTCGTCGCCGTCCTGCAGCGCGACGCCGGGCAGGTCGCCCTTGACGCCGATCACGATCTTCCCGGTCTGCGCCACTTTGTCGACCACGGTGGCGAACGCGGTCGAGGGAGCCTTCTGCTCGGCCGTCTCCGTGGGCTCGGGCCCCTCGCGGAACGCGAGCGGCCAGCCGCCGTTCATCGCGAGCGCGATGGCGGCGGCGGCGAGCAGGACGACGGCGGTGCCCACCGCGAACCACACCCTCGCGCGGCGCGACCGCCCTGGGAGGGAGGGCTCGGTCACCGGGTACGGCACCCTGTCCCCCTCCGGCGGCACCGTCGCGGGAGGCGCAGCCGTGGCGGAAGGCGCAGCCGCAGGCGGTGCCGTCGCGGACGGGGCCGTCGCGGGTTGCGGCCGGGGCAGGTCCGTGATCGACCCCGCCGACACCCTGTTGAACGGCGTCGTGTCGTCGCTGGCCACCTGCACGCCCCGGGTGAGCACCGCAGTGGACGCCCCCACCGTGGACGGCTGCCCGAGCAGCCGCAGCAGGATCTGGTCGGCGGACGGCCGGTCGGCCGGGGACTTGGACAGCGCGGAGCTCACCACGCCGCGCAGCGGCTCCGGCATCATGCCGACGTCGACCTCGTGGTTGAGGATCCGGTTGAGCACCACGGCGATGGACTTGCCCTCGAACGCGGGCGTCCCCGTGGCCGCGAACGCGATGGTGGCGCCCCAGGAGAACACGTCCGTGTAGGGCCCGACGTCGTCGCCCGCGATCTGCTCGGGCGCCATGTAGGCGGGGGTGCCGATGGCCCGGCTGGTGATCGTGCCGGTGGAGTCGATGATCCGGGCGATGCCGAAGTCCACCACGCGCGGCCCGTCGGCGGCGATCAGCACGTTGTCGGGCTTGAAGTCCCGGTGGACGATCGAGGCGTGGTGGATCGCGGTGAGCGCGGTCGCCGTGCCGATGGCCAGCCGGTCGAGCACCGTGCCGGTGAGCGGCCCGTCGGTCTCGATGATGTCCCTGAGCGCCCGGCCGTCGATGTACTCGCTGGCGATGTACGGCGTGTTGCCGTCGAGATCAGCCTCCATCACCCTGGCCGTGCAGAACGACGCCACCCGCTTGGCCGCCTTCAGCTCCCTGGCGAAGCGCGACCTGGCGATCGTGTCACCGGTGAACTTGACGTGCAGCAGCTTGATGGCCGCCTGCTCCCCGTTGTCGTTGACGCCCAGGTAAACGATGCCCTGACCGCCTTCCCCGATCCGTCCGGACAGCCGGAAGGACCCCAGCTGTGTGGGATCGCCGGCGACCAGCGGCGAGATTTGCGGCATTCGTCATCCCCACGTGTGCTAACCCCAACGACGCAAACTTTACGACGTTCAGCAACTCCTCAGGGATCCGTTAAGCGTTCGTGACGTCACGGTTTTACCGGCGTGGAGTTGCGCGCGCGGGCCGTCGAGGGGAGGCTCGGGATCATGGAGCGCCCCTACGACATCGTACTTTTCGGAGCGAGCGGCTTCACCGGCGCGCTCACGGCCGCCTACCTCGCGCAGGCCGCCGGACCCGGCACACGGTGGGCGCTGGCCGGGCGCGACCGCGCCAAGCTGGAGCGGCTGGGGCTCGACGTACCGATCCTGCTCGCCGACGCCACGGACCCCGCCTCTGTGGCCGCGCTCGCCCGTCAGACGCGCGTCCTGGCCACGACGGTCGGCCCTTATGTGGCGTACGGAGAGCCGCTGGTGGCCGCGTGCGCCGACGCCGGCACCCATTACCTGGATCTGACGGGCGAGCCCGAGTTCGTGGACCTGGTCTACGTGCGCTACCACGACCGGGCGGCCAGGAGCGGCGCCAAGCTCGTGCACGCCTGCGGCTTCGACTCCATCCCGTACGACCTGGGCGTGCTCCACACCGTCACCCACCTCCCCGAGGGCGTCCCGCTCAGGGTGAGCGGCTTCCTGCGGGCGAGGATGGCCCCGTCGGGCGGCACCCTGGCCACGATGATGTCCATCCTCGGCCGCGCCCGCCAGACGGTCCAGCAGGGCACGCAGCGCCGCTCCGCCGAGCCCCGGCCCAGCGGCCGCAGGGTGAGCTCGCTGCCCGGCGGCGTCCGCTACGTGGGCGGCTGGGCGCTCCCGATGCCGAGCCTCGACCCGTTCGTGGTCGGCTACTCGGCCCGCCTCCTCGACCGCTACGGCCCCGACTTCACCTACCGCCAGCACTACGCCGTCCGCACCCTTCCCGAGGCCCTGGCCACCGTGACGGCCGCCGGCGCCTTCGCCGCACTCGCCCAGATCCCGCCCGTACGCGGCTGGATCCAGGACCGGCTGAAGCCCGGCGAGGGCCCGTCGGCCGAGCGCCGCGCCCGGAACTGGTTCAAGGTCACGTTCCTGGGCGAGGGCGGGGGCGAGCGCGTGGTCACGGAGGTCGCGGGCGGGGACCCGGGCTACGGCGCGACGGCCAGGATGTTCGCGGAGTCGGCCCTCTGCCTCGCCTTCGACGACCTCCCGGACCGCGCCGGCCAGCTCACGACGGCCTCGGCCATGGGCCGGCCGCTCATCGACCGCCTGCGCGCGGCGGACATCTCCTTCGTCAGGAAGCGTTGACGCGGCAAGCGGACTCGACCGAGAGGGTGTGCCAGGGTTCCTCGGACTGCGCCTCGGCAGTGGTGCGGCCCCACCACTGCTCCACCTCCACCACGAGGGGGACGTCCTCCGACAGGGCGGCCCGGCAGTCGGTGACACCGAGGACGAGGGCCAGCGTCATCCGCGTGCGGGGCGGGATCGAGCGGGGAAAGGCGCCGCTACCGTCGAGGGTCACCGATCGGAGCGCGAGACCGGCCGAACGCACGCCCACCGCCGTGACCGTCGTGGGCAGCCAGCCTTCGTTGACGACCTCCAGGCCGATCAGGCGCACCCAGACTTCATCGGAAATCACTCGAGCCCCCTTTTTGGCGATTCCGCATTCTGCTACTTTTCCGGGCGTGGCGAAAGACGACTCTTGTTGCTGACCGGCTTTCTGGTCTTCCTGTTATTGGTGATACCGATGGTCGCCGCGGCCGCCAACTCACCCCTGCACCGCGTGGAGGCGGACCGATTCGGACACCGCCAAATGGTGGACGTCACCGCGTTCAACGGCCCTCACATACTGCGATATCTCCAGGTGACGCGGCGATACCGGTGGATGGGCACCAGCGCGGGACTGGCCACGGGTGTTTTCAGCGCATCATCCGGATCAATGTTTCTGGCTCCTTACTTCGTGCTGATCGGCTGGCTCCTCGGAGTCATGGCCGGTGAAATCGCATTCGGCCGCCCGCGGGGCCCAATTCGGCGCGCGCCAGGAATACGGCTCGTCCCGCCGCAGCTCACCGCGACCTGGCTGATCTGCGCCGCCCTCTCCTGCGGAGTCGCCTTCAGCACGGTCGAACGGTCCCTCTCCGCGGAGACCACCGTCGGCCGTCGACTCGGCGCCGCGGCCGCGCTTGCCGTGGTGGCCGGCGTCCAGTTCATGGTCAGCGGCCTGTACCGGCGGGCGCTGCTCCCAGGGCCGGCTGACCTCGTGGGCGGGGAACTGGCCACGCGGTCCCATGCCGCCCGCTCAAGGCGCTCCCCGTGCGACAGAAGGGCGGCACGGTCAGCGAGATGTTCGGCGCCCAGATCCCGCTGTTCTCCCTCGACGGCCGCCACCTGCTCATCCAGCGCGACCACCTGGACAAGGACGACGAGACCGTGCTGGAGAACCCGATGATCGTGGACCTCGGCACCGGCGCCGTCCGTCACCTGCCCGCCGTCGGGCAGGTCGTCGGCTGGACGTCCGCGGGGCTCATGACCATGACGACCCGTCGCACGAACAGCCTGCCCGGGCACACCACGTCGGCCTCGTTCACCGTCTGGTCGGCCAAGGGCAAGGTGGTCGGACGCTTCACGCTGCCCGGCAACCTGGCGGCTGGCGCCATGCCGTCGCCGTCCGGGCGCGCGACGGCCACACTCGCCCGCGAGATCACGCCGGACGGCGTCGTCGGGCACGGCATCGTGCTCACCGACACGTCAACCGGCAGGCCGGCGCGGACCGTCGCGCCGGGGCTGCCGGCGGGCTGGCAGGCCACGAGCGTCCTGCGCTGGGACGGCGAGGACGCCGTCGTCGTGCGGACCTCCGGACCTCGTGCCGAGATGGCGTACCACGTCGTGGACCTCGCCACCGGGGCGGCGCGGCGACTCGACGTACGCATGAGTGACGTGGCCGACCTTTTCCTGCAGCCCGCCGAACTGGGAGTGGCCCTCGGGAAGGTCCGTCAGTAGGGCAGCCCCCACTTGGAGAAGGTCTTGCGCAGGTACGGGTTCTTGAACTTCGGATACGCCACGGTCCGCACGTCCCCGTCCGAGGTGTAGCGCATGTCCGGGTTGTTCTTGAGCCAGTCCAGCCACGCCTCCGAGCAGAACTGCTTGCAGTCGCCCTTCTTCTCCATGACCTTGATCCGCGGGATCCCCGGCGGTTCGAACGCCTTGCTGAACGGCGCCGGCGCGGGCGTGTAACCGGCCAGGAACGCGCCCAGGTGGTTGTAGGCCTTGCCGTGCATGGCCCACTCCTTGGTGCTCGGCTGGTTGCCGTACGGCAGGGCGATCGTGGTGGGGTGGACGCCGGAGAGGGAGGCGATCTGCTGGGCGATCGTGCTGATCTGCTCGTCGACCTCCTGGTGCGAGCGTCCGCGCAGGTTGATGTGGTCGCGGGTGTGGTTGCCGATCTCGAAACCGTTGTCCTTGAGCCAGCCCAGCATCTGGGCCTGCTCCTCGCGTACGGTCTTGCCGAACATGTCGCGGGTCACGTAGAAGGTGGCCTTCGCCGGGAAGCCCGGGTTCTTGGCCGCCACGTCCTTGAGGATGGCGACGGCGGTGTTCGGGGCGGGGACGCCTACCTCGTTGAGCGTCAGCTGCGACGGCGACGAGTCGTCGAAGGTCAGCACCACCGGGTGCTTGCCCGCCGGAATGTCGATCTTCCCGGCCACCATCTCGGCGGCGGTGATCGGCACGTACCCCTCCCTGGCCAGCCGCTCCAGATCCGCGCGGAACTGCTGCGGCGTCCTGTCGTCCGTCGAGCCCGGTTTGTCGATCACCCGGTGGAACATCAGCACCGGGATCTGCCCCAGCTCGTTCGCCTTGACCTCGGCGGCGCGCTTGGCCTTGGCAGCCTGGGTCGCCTTGAGCTTGGCGGCGGCGTCGACCTTGGTGTCGGCCATCTTGACGGTGGTGGGCTGCGAGTCGCAGCCGCTCAGGAGGGCGGCGGCGGCCAACAGCCCCACTCCACTGAAAATACGCAGTCGCATCCGAACCCCCCGAGACGCGCACGACTGTTACGAGGTGGCTCTTACCCAGCTGATCAACTGCGCCACGCCGCGTCACTGTCAAGAGATGGTCTGGGAAGCGGACAAGCGAAAGGGCCGCCCGCGGGCGGCCCCTCAACCAGGATGGCGCAGGCCAGAAATGACGTTGACCTGGACCGCAGCCATCGCGTTGTGCGTGCTCGGACGAAGCCGGGGCACTCGCCTACCCGCCACGGCTCGAGCGCGAGCCGTGGCTCATGACGTGGCCATCCAGTGATGTGGCTAGGCCGGTTACCCGCGTCCCCTCCGCACCGCGACCGAGTGATCGGCCTGGGCGGGCTCGTAATCGGTGTCTTCCCATCGGACCGTGTACGCGTAACGGCCCGCCGCGTCCGGCGTGTCGGTGAAACCGAACAACCCATCGCCGCCAGGAGTCACCGCCGGCAGCGTGGTGGTAGTGACGGTGCCGTCGCCACCCGTCAAGGTACGCTGCACGCTGATCGAGATCCCGCCCGGGATGGTCCCGCTGTTGGTGTCCAGTACACCCTTGAGCTGTAGCGGCTCGCCGACGACACCCTTCGCGGGTCCGATCAAAGTCAGTGAGGCGGCGAACCGGGTCCACGTGAACGCCGAGGCCGCGCTCCCCCGGAACACCGAATCGCCGTCCCAGCGCACGTCGTACGTGGTCCCTCCATAAGCCGATGGGATGTCGGTGATGGTGAATGTGCCGTCCGCCGCTGTGGTTACACCGGGGAGGCTCACCGGGGTTCCGTATTGCGGGCGCCTGGTTACGACAAGGGGCTGCGGACCTGGAGCCGACTCGTCGGCCAGCGTGAGCCGACCGGTCATGGTGAGCGGCTTCGAGATGACCGAGTCACCGGGCGTCGTCAATGTCAACGTGGACGCCTTGAGGGTCGCGCCCTGCGAGCGCCACAGATGGATCTTGCCGTCGCGCCACTCTCGCAGCACGCCGAAGAGATCGGCACCCGAGAAGGTCAGGCTTCCCCCGACCAGGTCGCCGAGGGGGCCGGTGTTCGTGTAAGTCTTCGCCGCCGTCGCCGTGTCGAACACGGCGATGTCCATGCTGCCACCGCTTCGCCCGCCCGCGACGTGCGCGCCGTCCGCACTGATCGCGACACCTAATGCGTAGCCGTCGAACGACGGCTCCTGACCGTAGGTGCGGACCTTCGCGAGACTGCCCGTGTCCCAGGCGTCGTAATGGTACGGGCTGCCGAACGACGAGATAACCATGGACCCGTCCGGTGTGATGGCCAGATCGTTCACGAAGGACAGGTCCTGCACCCTACCGTCGATCACGCCGCGCTGGGTGGGCGTGGGGCTGCTCACGTCGTACACCAGCAGATCTGTCGGTGCGACGCCAGGGTCGCCGAAAACCAGCGTGTCACCAGCGGCGGCGACGATCGGTGCGCTGTTCATATTGGGCCCGAACGCTACCGGCTCCGCTGTCGCCGCTGACAGGTCAAGGCCGAGGACTCCGCCGCCATAGGTGTGCGGGCATCCGTAGCCGACCCACAGCCGGTCACTCGCCAGGGACAAATTCGACGGGCACGGGTATGCGGTCAGAGCGATCCGCCGGGTGATGTCGAGGGAGGCAGTGTTGATCTCGGCCACCTCGTTCGAGCCGCTCAGTGCCGCGTACAGGCGAGTGCCATCCGGACTCGCGGCGAGGCCGAGCGCACCGGACAGACCCGTGATCGTGCCCGTGAGCTTGCCGGTGGTATCCGCGACGACGATGCGGTCCTCCGCGGAGACGAAGACCTTCCCTCCGCCCACGGCCACGTCACCGCTCTTGGAGGTGACGCCCAGGGACACGTTGAGGTACGTCGTGGAGTCCGCCGGCGAGGCGGCGGCGGCAGGCAAGGCGACCAGGCCGACTGTCATGGCCAGGACACCGCTCAGGGTCGTCGACCACCGGGCGAGCCGGGTGAGCGCCGGACTAACCGCATGACGGCGTTCGAGGCGTAAAGGGCGCACTCAAGTCTCCGATCAGGAGCAGGGGGAAAGAGCGAAACGCCCCTGATCAAGCCAGAGAAAAACGCCACCGTCAAGATCCACGATCAAACGCCCATCATCGTGGCGCCGAACGCTGCTGCCGCGTTCACATCCGCGGCGGCGACGGCCTGTATGCCGGCAGCGCTCCCCTCACCAAGGTTGTCGAGCGGTACGACTAATTAGTACCCCTACACGTTCACGGCCGATGCCGCTGGGGCTGCTTCCTCAAGCGGAAAGATCAAGCAAGAAGACCCAGGAATGCGAAAGGGCCGCCACGTGGGCGGCCCTCCCGAAAAGAACGATCAAGCCATCTTCTTCTTGAGGTTCTCGTCCAGTGCGCCCAGGAAGTCCTGGGTGGTGAGCCACTTGGCGTCGCCGCCGACCAGGAGCGCCAGGTCCTTGGTCATCTGGCCGCCCTCAACGGTCTCGACGCAGACCTCTTCCAGCTTGTTGGCGAAGTCGGTCACGGCGGGAGTGTTGTCGAGCTTGCCCCGGTGGGCCAGGCCGCGCGTCCACGCGAAGATCGAGGCGATGGGGTTGGTGGAGGTGGGGTTGCCCTTCTGGTGCTCGCGGTAGTGGCGAGTCACGGTGCCGTGCGCGGCCTCGGCCTCGACGGTCCTGCCGTCGGGGGTCATCAGGACCGAGGTCATCAGGCCGAGGGAGCCGAAGCCCTGCGCCACAGTGTCGGACTGCACGTCGCCGTCGTAGTTCTTCGCGGCCCAGACGTAGCCGCCCTCCCACTTCATCGCCGCGGCGACCATGTCGTCGATGAGGCGGTGCTCGTACGTGAGACCGGCCTTCTCGAAGTCGGCCTTGAACTCGCTCTCGTAGACCTCGGCGAAGATGTCCTTGAAGCGGCCGTCGTATGCCTTGAGGATCGTGTTCTTCGTCGACAGGTAGACCGGGTAGTTGCGGGCCAGGCCGTAGCGCATCGAGGCGCGGGCGAAGTCGCGGATCGACTCGTCCAGGTTGTACATCGCCAGCGCGACGCCGCTGCCGGGGAAGTCGTACACGTCGAGCTCGATCGGCTCGGAGCCGTCCTTCGGCGTGTACGTCAGGGTCAGCGTGCCCTCGCCGGGGATCTTCAGGTCGGTGGCGCGGTACTGGTCACCGAAGGCGTGACGGCCGACGACGATCGGCTTGGTCCAGCCGGGGACGAGGCGCGGCACGTTCGACATGATGATCGGCTCGCGGAAGATCACGCCGCCGAGGATGTTGCGGATGGTCCCGTTGGGGGACTTCCACATCTTCTTGAGACCGAACTCCTCGACCCGCGCCTCGTCCGGGGTGATGGTGGCGCATTTCACACCGACGCCGTACTTCTTGATGGCGTTCGCGGCGTCGATGGTGACCTGGTCGTCCGTCTCGTCCCGGTACTGGATGCCGAGGTCGTAGTACTTCAGGTCGACGTCGAGGTAGGGAAGGATCAGCTGGTCCTTGATGAACTGCCAGATGATCCGGGTCATCTCGTCGCCGTCAAGCTCGACGACAGGACCCTCCACCTTGATCTTGGGCATGCGAATGGTTCCCCTTCAATGTTTTGATGCGTTGAGGCTATCGGACCGTCCGGTCATCAGGCGAAAAGGGACAGTATCAACGCTTTGAGCTCGTTGTTGTAGAGCAGGAGCGAGGTCAGGACCAGCACGAACCCGAACCCGGCCAGCGTGATGACGTCAACCTTCTTGCTGCGGATGGACAGCTGCCCACCGTAACCGGCGAAGCGGAGGGCGGCGGCGATCATGATGACGGCGCCCAGCGCGAACCCGCCCCAGCGCGGGTTCACGAAAAAGATCACGAGTACGCCGACGACCGCACCCGCCAGAATCAGCGGGTACGGCCCCCAGCTCTCACGCTTGGTCCCGTGGCTCAACGTTCCTCTAGTGGCTTCCACTTCTGATCGGTCTCACCGATGTACTCACTGTCAGGCCGGATCAGCCTATTGTCTGCATGCTGCTCTATGACATGGGCAGTCCAGCCAGACATTCGGCTGATCGAGAAGACCGGCGTGAAGAGGTCCGTCGGGATCCCGAGATAGTGGTAGACCGAAGCCGCGTAGAAGTCGACGTTGGGGTAGAGGCCCTTCGTCTCGAAGACGACCTCCTCCATCTCCTTGGACATCCGGTAGTAGGTGTCGTCGCCGCTGGCCTCGGCCAGCTCGGCGGACATCTTGCGCAGATGGGTCGCGCGCGGGTCCTCGGTCTTGTAGACGCGGTGCCCGAAGCCCATGATCTTCTCGTGGGCCGCCAGCTTGTCACGTACGACCTGGGCCACCTGGCCCGGAGGGATCGACTCCAGCAGCTTCATGACCTGCTCGTTCGCCCCGCCGTGCAGCGGGCCCTTGAGGGTGCCGATGGCGGCGACGATCGCGGAGTGCATGTCCGAGAGGGTCGCGGCGCAGACGCGGGCGGCGAACGTGGAGGCGTTCATGGTGTGGTCGGCGTGCAGCACCAGGCACTCGTCGAAGATCTCGACCGCCCGGGGGTCGGGGACGCGGCCGGTGACCTCGTGCAGGAAGTTCGCGGCGATGCTGAGCGACGGGTCGGGCTCGGGAACGCTTCCGCCGGTGCGGGCGGCGTGGTAGCGGGCGACCAGCAGCGGTTGCTGCGCGGTCAGCCGGGCCGCCTTGCGCAGGTTGGCGTCGGGGGAGATGGAGTCCTTGTCCGCGTCGTCGGCGCCGGCCAGCGAGACCAGGCTGCGCAGCGCCTCCATCGGTTTCTGCTTCTCGGCGATCTCGGCGATGTTCGCGGAAGCCAGGGCGCCCAGCTCCCGGCCCTGCGCCAGCTCGTCGACGTACGCGTCGAGCTCGGACCGGTTGGGCAGCTTGCCACGCTGAAGCAGGTGTGCGGTCTCCTCGAACGTCGCGCGACCGGCCAGGTCGTGGATGTCGTATCCACGGTAGAAGAGCCGGCCGGCCTTTCCGTCAATGTCGCTCAGCGCTGTGGACGCGGCAACGACATCGGCCAGGCCTTTCGTGGGCTTGTCCGCCATGAGTGTTTCCTCCGCTTATCTTCGTCCGAAGTCTACCCGTGAGCAGGCAAAACCGGCCTCAAAGGTCCAGACCAATTTCACGCCGGATTCTCCTTTCGGCAAAGGCGATTCCGCATCCCCTCGTTTGGGTAAGCCGGAGCTGTAGTAATAGTTACGGCGGGCTACCTGGGGAGGAACTGCCGTGCCCAGGTGGAGGCGTGCCGTTCATACGCTGCCTCACAAGGGGAGGAACCGCCAGTGGAGGGGCCGTTCATACGCATCGAGGACACTGGCGAGGTGGTCCCGTTGCGCCCCGAGATCACGACGGTCGGGAGAGGCCGGGGGGTCGACATCCGGCTCACCGATCCCAGTGTGTCTCGACTCCATGCCGAGTTCGTCAGACGAGGACCCTACCTGTACGTCGTCGACCTGGGGCTGTCCAGGAACGGCACGCGGGTGAACGGCAGGCCGATCGCCCGGAGGGTCCTTGACGACGGCGACGTGGTCTCCTTCGGCGCGGCGCGGGGTCGCATCGGTGGAGTCCCCCGAGAGGACTTCACCCCGGAGGTCGAGCTGCGCAGGGCGGCGGCGCCCGAGCTGACCAGGCGCGAGGTCGACGTGCTGACCTCGCTCTGCAGGCCGGCGCTGTCGGACGAGGCGTTCGTCGCCCCGGCGACCGCGCGCGAGATCGCCGACGACCTGGTCGTGACCGAGGCCGCGGTCAAGCAGCATCTGCTGCGGCTCTACCAGAAGTTCAGGATCCCCGAGGGCACCAACCGGCGCACGCGCCTGGCCAATGAGGTCGTCGCGCTCGGTCTGGTCCGTCCGACCCCCGTGGTGCCACCACAGCGGTCGACGGGCACCCCCGCCGAGCAGCCGTCGGCGGCTGGGCGAAGGGCTTCTTGACGACGGTTCTTGGGGCCTGATCGCGACCGGGGCTTCGGCGAGGGGTTCCGGCAGCGTCGGAACCTGAGCGTCAGCGTGCCCGCGACCCACGGGAAACGGGCACGTCGCCGGCCAGGAAACCGGCCGGCGACGCTTATCGGCGAAGCATGCGCTCAGATCACCCTGAAGCCGTTGCTCGGCTTGCTGGTCCGGTTGGCCCGGTCCACCGCGACCACGTAGTAGTGGTCGCCGCGCTTCCCGTCGGCGTCCGTCCAGCGGACCTGCCGGTCGCCGGGCACGACCGCGACCAGGTTGCGGGCGTCGGCGAAGTCGCGCGAGGACGCATGCTGGCCGAAGCGGAAGATCGCGAACTGGAACGGCTCGTCCCTGCCGGTGGCCACCGCGCGCACCTCGACCCCGCCGGGCTTGCGCAGCGCGTACGCCAGGACCGGCCTGTGCGGCGGCTCGCCGTTGGCCAGCCGGGGCAGCACGGGAGCCAGCGCGGGCCGCTGATAGTGGTCGTTGACGGCGGTCGTGATGGAGCCGATCCGGTCGACCTTGACGTCGTTGGCGTTGTACCAGATGTCGCCGCTGATCTCGGGGTGGTCCCGGTTGAGCGTCAGGTGCGCGGACAGCTCGCCGGGGGCCTGCCACTGGGCCGCCTGGGCCGGGTCGCCCGCCTTGTAGGCGGCCTGGCCGATCCACAGCAGCGTGTTGGTGCCGCTCGCCACGTCGGACCACCAGGGCACGAGCTTGGTGTAGTCGGCCGGCGGCTGCCCCATGTACCAGTAGAGCTGCGGCGCGATGTAGTCGAGCCAGCCCTTCTTGACCCAGCCGCGGGTGTCGGCGTGCAGGCTGTCGTACGACTGGCCGCCGTTGGTGTCCGAGCCGAGCGGGTCGGAGGCCTTGTTGCGCCAGATGCCGGACGGGCTGATCCCCCACGCGATCTCCGGCTTGGCCGCCAGGACGCGCTGCTGCATCTCCTGGACCATCAGGTCGACGTTGTTGCGCCGCCAGGTGGCCAGGTCGGGGAAGCCGGCGCCGTACTTGGCGAACGTGGCGCTGTCGTCGAAAGCCGTGGTGTTCGTGGGGTAGAAGTAGTCGTCGAAGTGCAGGCCGTCGATGTCGTAGCGGGTGATCGCGTCCATCATCGCGTCCTGGCAGAACTTCCGTACCTCCGGCAGGCCCGGGTTGTAGTACAGCTTGCCGCCGAACGGCAGGATCCAGTCGGGGTGCTTGCGCCCGGGGTGGTCGGGGTGCAGCTTGGCGGGGTCGGGCTGCATCGAGACGCGGTACGGGTTGAACCAGGCGTGGAAGGCCAGCCCGCGCTTGTGCGTCTCCTCCACGGCGAAGCCGAGCGGATCATAGCCGGGGTCCTGACCTTGGGTTCCGGTCAGATACTGTGACCAGGGCTCGAACGGTGACGGCCAGAACGCGTCCGCGGTCGGCCTGATCTGCACGAACACCGAGTTGAGCTTGCGCTGCACGGCCACGTCCAGCCAGGCGACGAACTCGGCCTTCTGCTCGTCGGCGGTCAGCCCTGGCTTCGACGGCCAGTTGATGTTGACCACCGAGGCGATCCACATACCGCGCATCTGACGCAACGGCGGCACGTAGTCCTGCGCCAGGGCAGGCATCGGAACGGCGGTGGCGGCGGCAGCGAGGGCGAGGCCCTTCAAGAGAGTCCGTCTGCTCGGCATGGGGGGTGGCCTCTCGGAAAGTGGTTGTATCGAAGGCGACGATGACAGAAAATTACCTTCAGATCAACAACCGTGAAGGAAAGTGCCGATGAGCGGTGACCTGTCCAGACTGGCGATGACAGTGTTGCACCCAGGGTACGAGGGGACCTCGGTCCCCGACTGGCTGCGCCGCGCGCTGGGCGAGGGTCTGGGCGGGGTTGTCCTGTTCGCCCGCAACGTCATAGATGCGCAGCTCGTACGGCATTTGCGAGCCGAGAACCCGGACACCGTCGTCGCGATCGACGAGGAGGGCGGCGCGGTCACCCGGCTGGAGGTCCAGGCCGGCAGCTCCTTCCCCGGCAACCGGGCCCTGGGGGTGGTGGACGACGTGACGCTCACCGAGCGCGTGGGCCGCCAGATCGGCCGGATGCTCGGCGAGCTGGACATCACGCTCGACTACGCGCCCGACGCCGACGTGAACTCCAACCCGGCCAACCCCGTCATCGGCATCCGCTCCTTCGGCCCCACGCCCGACCTGGTCTCCCGGCACACGGTCGCGTACGTGAACGGCGTCCAGGGTGCGGGCGTGGCCACGTGCGCCAAGCACTTCCCCGGCCACGGGGACACCGTCACCGACTCCCACCTGGCGCTGCCCACCGTGCACGCCTCGCGCGAGGTGCTCTTCGCACGCGACCTGCCGCCGTTCCGGGCCGCGATCGCCGCCGGGGTGCGCTCGATCATGTCGGGCCACCTGCTCGTCCCCGCTCTCGATCCGTCGATGCCGGCGACGCTGAGCCGTACCGCCATGACCGAGCTCCTGAGGGGCGAGCTCGGCTTCGACGGGATGCTCGTCACCGACGCGATCGAGATGCAGGCGGTGGCGGCCATGTTCACGCCGGGCGAGATCGCGGTGCGGGCCCTGGACGCGGGCGTGGACGCCATCTGCGTGGGGCTGGCCACCGAGGAGAGCCTGCACGCGATGCGCGACACGATCGTGGCCGCCGTACGCGCCGGGCAGCTGCCCGAGGAGCGGCTCGCGGAGGCGGCCGCGCGGGTGCTCGCGCTCTCCCAGTGGTACGGGGCGCAGGCGGCGCTGCGCGACAAGGCCCGCGGCGACGTGGACGAGGGCGTGGGCCTGGAGGCGGCCAGGGCCGCGCTGACCACCTCCGGCACCGCCCGGCTCGACCGCGCCCCGCTGGTGGTCGAGGTCAACACCCGCTTCAGCAAGGCCGTGGACCCCTCGACGCCGACCGGCATCACGGCCGCCCTCACCTCCCTCCTGCCGAACACGGCCCGGCTGCAGCTCGAACCCATGGGCGACCTGCCGGACCTGGCGGCCGACGGGCGGCCGATCGTGCTGGTGGTGCACGACGCCGCCCGGTACGACTGGGTGCGTTCGACGGTGGCCAAGGCGCTGGCGGTGCGGCCCGACGTGATCGTGGTGGACACCGGCGTGCCGGCGCCGCCCGGCGAGGCCGTCCACCTGGCCACCCACGGCATCTCCCGCGTCTCCGCACAGGCGGCGGCAGAATGGCTGACCCAGTGACCGCCGAACCCGCGAACCCGGTCGCCGCCGTACGCGCCGTGCTGCCCTCGCTCACCCCGGCGGCGCAGTCCATCGCCCGCATCATCCTGGACGACCCCGGGCTGGTGGTGCGCAGCACGATCACCGAGTTCAGCGCGGTCTCCGGGACGAGCGAGGCCACCATCGTGCGCACGGCCCGGGCCCTCGGGTTCGCGGGATACTCGCAGATGCGCTTCGCCCTGGCGGCGGCCGTGGCCAAGGAGCCGGAGCGGCTGGTGCCCGGCGACCTCGGGCCCGACGACCCGCTGACCGACGTGATCGCCAAGGTCGCCCGCGCCGAGTCGGAGGCGCTGGCCGACACCGCCGCGCAGCTCGACCCCGACCAGCTGGGCGACGTGGTGAAGGCCATCTCGGTGGCGCGGCGGGTGGACGTGTACGGGGTGGGGGCCTCGGGGCTGGTGGCGGCGGACATGTCGCAGAAGCTGCTGCGGATCGGGCTGTCCAGCCATCCGTTCAGCGATGCGCACCTGGCTCTGACCAGCGCGGCGCTGCTCAAGGAGACCGACGTGGTGGTGGCGATCAGCTGCAGCGGCGAGACGCCCGACGTGCTGGTGCCCGCCCGCACCGCGGCCGACACCGGGGCGCTGGTCGTGGGCATCACCAACAACCCCCGGTCGTCGCTGGCGGAGCTGGCCGATCACACGCTGGTGTCGGCGGGGCGGGAGACGGCCTTCCGGCCTGGGGCGCTGGCCAGCCGGATCAGCCAGTTGTTGATCGTGGACTGCATCTTCGTGGGGCTGGCGCAGCGGACGTACGACACGGCCGACGCGGCCATCCGGGCCACCCGGGACGCCACGGACCGCTACCGCAACCGCTGACCCACCGGCCCCGGCGCAACCGCCGACGTCGGTTGCCGTCCCTTGGGAGGGATCCCGTCGAGGGGGGGTGGCCGAAGCGACCGCCGACGTCGCGGGCGGGGGTCAGGCGCGGGCGACCGACAGGGCGGTCAGGTCGGCCTCGATCTTGGCGGCCGTGGCCAGCAGCGGCGGCAGAAGGTCGCGGCGGGCCGCCTGCAGGGTCGTACGGCTGGCGTGGGTCGAGACGTTCACGGCGGCCACCGTCCGCCCCGAACGGTCGCGGATCGGCGCGGCGATCGAGCGCAGCCCCTCCTCCAGCTCCTGGTCCACCATCGCCCACCCCCGCCCGCGCACCTTGCCCAACTCGGCCCGCAACGCGGCAGGCAGCACGATCGTGTGCGAGGTGAGGCGGCGCAACGAGGCCCCCTCCAGGTACGCGTCCAGCTCGTCCGGCGGGAGGGCGGCCAGCAGGACCCGCCCCATCGACGTGCAGTACGCGGGGAACCGGGTCCCGATGTTGATCGTCACCCGCATGATCCGCGCTGTCGCCACCCGCGCCACGTAGACGACGTCCTCCCCGTCCAGCACCGCCACCGAGGCCGACTCGTGCACCTCGGCCGCCAGGCGCTCCAGGTGCGGGTCGGCG
Source organism: Nonomuraea sp. NPDC004186 (assembly GCF_053603495.1). Lineage (NCBI taxonomy): Bacteria > Bacillati > Actinomycetota > Actinomycetes > Streptosporangiales > Streptosporangiaceae > Nonomuraea > Nonomuraea sp. NPDC004186. The sequence continues at coordinate 103,770 of NZ_JBSGFQ010000037.1, forward strand.
ACCTCGGGCAGCGACAGGCTCGACAGGTACGCGTACCCCAACTCCAGCACCCGGGGCGTGAGCGAGAACAGCCGCCCGTCGCTGCGCACGTACCCCAGATCCTCGAGCGTGAGCAGGAATCGCCTGGCCGCGGCCCTGCTGAGGCCGGTCGCGCGGGCCACCTGGCTGAGCGTCAGCTCAGGGTCGGTGGCGCTGAACGCCCGGATCACCGCGAGCCCCCGGGCCAGCGACTGCACATGATCAACCATCGTGATCCCCTTGACATGAGCCGGCAAGAGCGTAGGTTCCGCGATACGGGATTGTTCGGTCAGAGAATACATGTGCGCATCGCGAACAAATAGGAGCAGCCGTGCGTCGCGCTCTCATCGTCCTCGCCGCCTTGTTCACGGCGGCCTGCGGCGGCACCCAGCCCTCGACCTCCCCCGGCCAGGCCAACCAGGCAGACAAGGTCAACGCCGGAGTGATCGCGATCGTCGACACCGCTCCGATCCACCTCGGCAAGGCCAAGGGCTTCTTCACCGAGCAGAACATCGATCTCACCATCACCCCGGTCCAGGGCGGCGCGGCCGCCGTCTCGGGGGCGGTGAGCGGGCAGTTCCAGTTCGCGTTCGCGAACACGACCTCGCTGCTGACCGCCAAGCAGCAGGGCCTCGACGTCAAGGTGGTCGCCAACGGCGTCTCCTCCACCGGTCAGCAGGGCAAGGACTTCAGCGCGGTGCTGGTCAAGCAGGACAGCCCGATCAGGACGGCCAAGGACCTGGCGGGCAAGAAGATCTCCGTCAACCAGCTCAAGAACATCGGCGACACGACCGTACGCGCCTCCGTGCGCAACGCGGGAGGCGACCCCACCGGCATCGAGTTCGTGGAGCTGCCCTTCCCGGACGCGCCCGCCGCGCTGCAGAGCGGCCGGGTGGACGCGATCTGGGTGGTCGAGCCGTTCGTCAGCCAGGCCGTCAGCCAGGGAGCGCGCCCCGTGGCCTGGAACTTCGCCGACGCCGCCCCCAACCTCACCGTCGCCATGTACTTCACCACGGGCAGGACCGACGCCGACCTGACCAGGCGGTTCACGGCGGCGATGCGCAAGTCGCTGGAGTACGCGGACGCGCATCCGGACGAGGTCAGAGAGGTGCTGAAGACGTACACCAAGATCGCGCCCGAGGTGATCGCGAAGATCAACCTGCCGAAGTGGCCCGTCGAGGTCAACAAGGCCTCCGTGCAGACCGTGGCCGACCTGGCGCTGGCCGACGGGGTGCTCAAGCAGAAGGTCGACGTCTCGGCGCTGGTGCCGTGACCGGCTCGCTCGGCAGGCTCGGACATGGGCTCGCCGGCCTCGGCGGGCTGCTGGTGCTGGCGGAGGCCGTACCGCGGCTGGGCCTGGTCGACGAGCGGTTCCTGCCGCCCGCCTCGCGCATCCTGGGCACGCTCGCCGCCGAGCTGGCCACGCCCGAGCTGTGGATCGCGCTCGGCGAGACCATGCTCGGCTGGGTGCTGGGGCTGGCGCTGGCGTTCTGCGCGGCGGTGGCGGCCGGGGTGGTCATCGGGATCGTGCCGGGCCTGCGTGCGATGACGAACTCCACCGTCGAGTTCCTGCGCCCGATCCCGTCGGTCGCGCTGGTGCCGCTGGCGACGCTGCTGTTCGGGCCGTCGCTGGGCTCGACGCTCCTGCTCGTGGTGTACGCGTCGTTCTGGCAGGTGCTCATCCAGGTCCTGTACGGCGTCGCGGCCGTGGACTCCGTGGCCTTCGACACCGCCCGGTCGTACGGGCTGTCGGCCTGGTCCAGGGTCAGGCACCTGGTGTGGCCGACGGCGCTGCCGTACGTCATGACCGGGCTCAGGCTGGCGGCGGCGGTGGCCTTCATCCTGGCGGTGACGGCCGAGCTCGTGATCGGCAGCCCCGGGCTGGGCGCCGAGATCCAGGTGGCGCAGAGCAGCGGGGCCGTGCCGACCGTGTACGCGCTGATCGTGCTGGCCGGGCTGGTCGGCATCGGGGTGAACGCGGCCGTGCGCCTCCTGGAGCGCCGGGTGCTGGCGTGGCATCCGAGCGTCCGGTCGGAGGTGGCCGCATGATGCGGGTCGTCAGGCTGCTCTCCCTGCCGGTGGCGCTGGTGCTGCTCTGGTGGGCGGTCAGCGGCAGCTCGTTCTACCTGCCGAGCCCCGGCCTGGTCGGGCAGGCGTTCGCGGAGACCTGGTTCTCCGAGCGGGTGGTCGAGGACGTGCTGCCGAGCGTGGGGCGGCTGCTGGCGGGCTACGCGGTGGCGGGGCTGCTGGGCGTGGGCCTCGGCGTGCCGATCGGGCTGTCGCCGCGGCTGCGTGCCACGCTCGAACCGGTGCTGGAGTTCTTCAGGGCCGTCCCGCCGCCGGTGCTGGTGCCGCTGATCATGTTGCTGGCCGGGATCGACACCCCCATGAAGGTGCTGGTCATCGTCTCGGGCTGCCTGTGGCCCATTCTCCTGAACACCGTGGAGGGCGTACGGGCGCTGGACGAGGTGCTCGCCGACACCTGCCGCATGTACGGCGTACGAGGAACCGCCAGATTGCGGCGGTTCGTGCTGCGCGGCGCCAGCCCGCAGATCATGACCGGGCTCCGGCAGGCGCTGTCCATCGGGATCATCCTCATGGTCATCAGCGAGATGTTCGCCAGCTCCAGCGGGCTGGGGTTCACGATCCTGGTGTTCCAGCGGCAGTTCCAGATCGCCGAGATGTGGAGCGGGATCCTGCTGCTCGGGCTGATCGGCCTGACCCTGTCCGTCCTCTTCCGCCGCGTGGAGCGGCGGGTCCTGGCCTGGTACTACGGCAGTGGAGCGGCCCGTGCTTGAGATCTCCTCGTTGCGCAAGGTCTACGAGAGCCCCGGCCGCACCGTCGAGGCGATCCGCTCGATCACGTTCGGCGTCGGCGCCGGTGAGCTGGTGTGCGTGGTGGGGCCGTCGGGGTGCGGCAAGACCACGCTGCTGAGGTGCGTCGCCGGGCTGCTGCCGGCCAGCGGGGGCGAGGTGCGGGTGGACGACGTGCCCGTGACCGGGCCGCCGCCGCGGATGGCCGTGGTGTTCCAGGAGTACGGGCGCAGCCTCTTCCCCTGGATGACCGTGCGCGAGAACGTCGAGCTGCCGCTGAAGGAGAAGAAGGTGCCCGCCGGGCAGCGGCACGAGCTGGTCCACGGCTCCTTGAACGCGGTCGGTCTCGGCGACGCCGCCGACGCCCATCCGTGGCAGCTCTCCGGCGGCATGCAGCAGCGGGTGGCCATCGCCAGGGCGGTGGCGTACCAGCCGCAGGTGCTGCTGATGGACGAGCCGTTCGCCGCCGTGGACGCCCAGACCCGGGCGGACCTGGAGGACCTGATCCTGCGGCTGTGGCGGGACCTGGAGGTGACCACGCTGTTCGTCACCCACGACATCGACGAGGCCGTCTACCTGGGGCAACGCGTCATCGTGCTGTCCTCGTCGCCGACCGTGATCCTGGAGGACCTGAAGGTGGATCTGCCGCCCGAACGCGACCAGCTGACGACCCGCTCGCTGCCCCGGTTCGGCGAGTTGCGCGGGCACGTCTACCGGCAGATCCAGCGGGCGAGGGACCGGCGATGACGACCGTCCGGGACGCCACGTTCGACGTGCTCAGGCGGTACGGCCTGACCACGATCTTCGGCAACCCCGGCTCCACCGAGGTGACCCTGCTGACCGGGCTCCCGGACGACCTGCGTTTCGTGCTCGCGCTCCACGAGGGGTCCGTGGTGGGGATGGCCACGGGGTGGGCGATCGGGCACGAGGCGTCCGCGCTGGCCGTGCTGCACACCACGGCCGGGCTGGGGAACGCGGTGGGAGCCATCGCCACCGCCCGGGTGAACCGGGTGCCGCTGGTGATCCTGGTCGGGCAGCAGGACCGACGGCATCTGGCGCTGGAGCCGTTCCTGACCGGGCACCTGAGCGGGCTGGCCGGGGACTATCCGGTGCGGGTGGACCAGCCGGTACGCGCGCAGGACGTGCCCGGGGCGGTGGCCCGGGCCTTTCACGAGGCGACGACCTTCCGCGGGCCCGCGCTGGTCGTGGTGCCGATGGACGACTGGGAGACGCCCTTCTCGGGCGAGACGGTGGCGGCGCCCGCGCGGATGGTGCGGCCCGCCGGCATCCCGGACGATGACCTCGCGCCGCTGGTGGAGCTGCTGTCGGGGGCCCGGTCGCCGGCGATCGTCGCGGGCGCGGGGGCCGGGTGGGAGGCGCTGGTCGCGCTGGCCGAGCGGCTCGGGTGTCCCGTGTTCCAGGAGTCGTTCGGGGGGCGGGCCGGGTTCCCGCAGGACCATCCGCAGTACGCGGGGGTGCTGCCCGCCGACCGGGTTCGGCTGCGGGAGGCGCTGGCGGGGCACGACGTGGTGCTCGCGGTGGGGGCTCCCGTCTTCCGGCAGTACCCGTACGTGCCCGGTCCCCTGGTGGCGGCGGGGACGTCGGTCGCGGTGATCACGGACGACCCGGCCGAGGCACATCGCAGCCCGGCCGACCTGGCCTACCTCGCCTCGCCGTCGGCCGTCTGCGCCCGGCTGGCCGCTCTGCTCCCCTCATCGTCACCGGCCGCGGGACGGGCTCCCGCGCCGGACATCCCCGAACCCCCGTCAGCGGGACGTGCTCCCATCGCGGACATCCCCGAACCGCTGTCAGCGGGACGGGCTCCCATGGCGGACGTTCCCGAACTGCCCGCTGCGGGGCGGCCGTTGCGGGCGGCGCACGTGCTGCGCGAGCTGGCGCTGCGGCTGCCCGCCGACACCGTGCTCGTCGAGGAGACCCCCTCGTCCCGCCCCGACCTGCACCGGCTCGTGCCCGCCAGGACCCCGCTCGGCTTCCTGTCGGCGGCCATGGGCGGGCTCGGGTTCGCCGTGCCCGCCGCGGTGGGCCTGCGGATGGCGCTCCCCGACCGGCCCGTGGTCGCCGTCGTGGGCGACGGGTCGGCCCTCTACGGCGTGCACGGGCTCTGGAGCGCCACGCACTACCGGGTGGGCGCGCTGTTCGTCGTGCTCTCCAACGGCCGGTACGCGATCATGGACCGGCTGGCCGACAAGCAGGGCGGCAAGGCGCCGTGGCCGCCGTTCACCGAGGTGGACATGGGCGGCCTGGCCAGGTCTTTGGGCTGCCCCGCCAGGCGGGTGGACTCGTACGACGAGCTGACGGCGGCCCTCGACGAGGTGCTCCCGTCGCTCGCGGCCCGCGAGGAGCCCCTGCTGCTCGACGTGACCGTGACCGTGGATCCGGACTTCCAGCCTTAGGAGGCTCACCATGACGTTCCTCGACCCCAAGATCTGGACGGGATCGATCTTCGACGGCGGATGGACGGCCTCGCGCGCCGGTGACGCGCCCGTCACCGAGCCCGCCACCGGCGACGAACTCGGCCGCGCGGGCACCGCCTGCGCCGACGACGTGGCGGCCGCCGCCGTACGGGCCCGGTCGGAGCAGCGGGCGTGGGCCGCCACGCCGTACGAGGAGCGGGCGGCGCTGCTTCGGCGGGCCGGACGGCTGTTCGAGGAGCACGCGCAGGAGATCCAGGACTGGATCGTCAGGGAGTCCGGCGGCGTGCCGGGCAAGGCCGGGTTCGAGACGCACGTGGCGGCGCAGGAGTGCTACGAGGCGGCGGCGCTGGCCTCGCAGCCCCTGGGCGAGGTGCTGCCGACGGCCCGCAAACGGCTCAGCTTCGCGCGGCGGGTGCCGGTCGGGGTCGTGGGGGTGATCGCGCCGTTCAACTTCCCGCTGATCCTGGGCATCCGGTCGGTCGCCCCGGCGCTGGCGCTGGGGAACGCGGTGGTGTTCAAGCCGGACCAGCGTACGGCCGTGTGCGGCGGGTTCGCGATCGCGCGGGTCTTCGAGGAGGCCGGGCTGCCGAGCGGGCTCCTGCACGTGCTGCCCGGCGGTCCCGAGGCCGGCCAGGCGCTGGTCGCCGACCCGAACATCCCCGTGATCTCCTTCACCGGCTCCACCGCCGCCGGGCGCAAGGTCGGGGAGGCGGCGGCGCGCCTGCTCAAGCGGGTCCACCTGGAGCTGGGCGGGAACTCGGCGCTGGTCGTCTTCGACGACGCCGACCTCGGGGCCGCCGCGTCGGCGGGCGCGTGGGCGTCGTTCTTCCACCAGGGGCAGATCTGCATGACCTCGGGACGGCACCTCGTGCACGAGGCCGTGGCCGAGGAGTATGTCGAGCGCCTGGCCGCCAAGGCCACGGGGCTGCCGGTGGGCGACCCCGCCACCGGGCAGGTCGCGCTCGGGCCCCTGATCGACGCCGGGCAGCGCGACCGGGTGCACCAGCTGGTCACGGCGAGCGTCTCCGCCGGGGCCCGGCTCGCCGCCGGGGGAACGTACGAGGGGCTGTTCTACCGGCCGACCGTGCTGGCCGAGGTGCCGGTGAGCGCGCCGGCGTACGCGGAGGAGGTGTTCGGGCCGGTGGCGCCGGTGACGACGTTCTCCACGCTGGAGGAGGCTGCGGCGCTGGCCGCGGACTCGGAGTACGGCCTGTCGCTGGGCATCCTCACGCGGGACGTGATGAAGGGGATGGCGCTGGCCGACCTGGTGCCGACGGGGATCGTGCACATCAACGACCAGACCGTGGACGACGAGGCCGTGGCGCCGTTCGGCGGGGTGGGGGCCTCGGGGACGGGGGCGCGGTTCGGCGGCACCGGGGCGAACGTCGACGCCTTCACCGAGACGCAGTGGGTCACCATGCAGGGGGACATCGCCACGTACCCGTTCTAGGGGTGTGGGGGGGGGGGGGGGGGGGGCGGGGGGGGGGGGCGGGGGGGGGGGGGTGGGGGTGTTGTGGGGGGGGGGGGGGGCCCCCCGCGGGGGAC